>DUUN01000317.1 GCA_012841535.1 Gallicola sp.
TAATTTCTTTTTGAGTCATATTAAATATTTCCTTTCTCATACTGACATTTTATCAGAATAATTTTAATATGACATTATCATAGAATAACTACATTATCATTGATAAGATACTTGACTTATAATATTTATTAGATTATAATTGTAATAATTTATTTAATTTAATTAAAGCTTTGATAGGAAGAGTAATTTATTAATTCAGTTGCAGAGAGCTGGGGATGGTGGAAGCCCAGTACTAGAGAATAAATGAAGAACATCCTGGAGCATCTGACCGAAATTTATTAAAGTAGACTCAGACGACTATAGCCCGATAAAGCTATTAAGTATCGATTGTAATTTATTTCAATCCGTACTGATGAGAGAGCGTAAAGCTAAATAAGGTGGTACCGCGAATATATACCCTTCGTCCTTAACTGGATGAAGGGTTTTTTTTATTAAGGAGGAAAAAAATATGAATGGATTATTTACACCCAGAGAAATGCAAGTAGCAATAAAGCAAATTAAAGATTTTTATGAAAGGAAATTAGCAGAAAAATTGAACCTAACTAGGGTTTCTGCCCCATTATTTGTAAAACCAGAAACAGGGTTAAATGATAACTTAACAGGAGTTGAAAAGCCTGTATCTTTTATGATGAGAAAATATAATCAAGAACTTGAAATTGTTCAATCTCTTGCAAAGTGGAAAAGAATCGCATTAAAATGGTATGGTTTTGATATAGACGAGGGCTTATATACCGATATGAATGCCATAAGACCAGATGAAATTTTGGACCATACACACTCAATCTATGTGGACCAATGGGATTGGGAAAAAGTAATTCGAAAAGAAGACAGAACAGATTTATATCTAGAAAAAATTGTGAAGGATATTTATCAGGTTTTTAAAGAAACAGAAGAATTCATAAACAGCAAATATCCTGATAAATTATATCGAAAGCTTCCAAATGAAATTACTTTTGTTACTTCCCAGGAGTTAGAGGACTTATATCCAGATGAAAGTCCAAAGAATAGAGAACATTTAATCACTGAAAAATATAAAGCTGTATTTTTGAAAAAGATTGGTGGAAAACTAAAGTCAGGTCTACCACATGATACAAGATCTCCCGACTATGATGACTGGGAACTAAATGGGGACATATTATTTTGGAATCCAGTATTAAACGAAGCTATAGAACTTTCAAGTATGGGTATAAGAGTGGATGAGGAGGCTTTGGAAAAACAGCTAGAATTGGCTAATGCTCAACATAAAAAGGAAATGGAATATCATAGATTATTATTAAACAAAGAGTTACCATATACTGTTGGTGGTGGTATAGGTCAATCAAGGATATGTATGTATTTTTTACATTCTGCACATATAGGTCAAGTTCAAGCTTCTGTATGGACAGATGAAATAATTAAAGACTGTAAAGATAAGGATGTATTTTTATTGTAATATTTTCATTGTAATATCTTCATATAAAAGAATACTGTGGCAAGTATTCTTTTATTTTTTTGAATATGTTGATTTTTTGTAACAATTAATATAAATAGATAGGAAAATAGTGCAACAAATATACTAGAAACAAACGCCAGTGAATTTGCATAATGTAAATCCTCTAAATTATAACTAGACAAATAGAGCAAAGTGATCATAAAAAGTGATCCAATAATAGGCTTACCTACCAAATCCCAATAATCAAACTTTAAGCTTACTAATCTTTTTAAAGCTAAAACATTTAATGTAATAATAATCAATTCTGAGGTATAAAAGCTTATATAGAATCCATTTATACCATACTTAGGATTGCCCACCAAAACATACAATAATACTACTCTAAGTATAAGTCCGATTAAGTTATTTTTCATAACATTAAATTGCTTATTTAATCCATAGAGTATTCCAGAATAGATATGCTGCAATGATAAGACCAGAGTACCAAAACCCATAATTCTAATAATATCTGATACTAAAATATCACTATAAAAGAATATGGATATGGGCTTAGCTAGTATAATAAATAAAAGAGTCAAAGGTATGGAAATTATCAATGTTGATTTTATAGCTAACATTATATCATTATCAATCTCTTTATATCTTCTTAAGGTACTCTTTTCTGTAATATTAGGTATTATATTTACTACCAAGGCAGATGTTACAATAAAGGGCAAGCTTATCAATGGCATTGCCATCCCCCCAATTCTACCTAAGGTTGCAATTGATTCGGAATTAGAATAGCCAGCAGCTATCAATCTGTTTGGAAGTAAAATAATATTAGAATATCTTAAAACAACCCCTAGGATACCAGTGATTGTTAAAGGTAAAGAATTTATCAGTATTTTTAATATTACAAAATTTTCTTTTTTACCATAGACTGCATTATTTTTAGAAGGTTTTGAGATAAGTAGAATCCATAAAACTTAAAAAGTAAAAGATTAACATTAACTCCCATATTTTGAGCTATTTGCTCTAAATCATATCCCATCTTTCCATAATCAATAATTTCTTCTTCATCTAGTA
>DUUN01000854.1 GCA_012841535.1 Gallicola sp.
ACAAGTTCGAATCTCGCACTAATTCCTCCTATAAAGGGGAAATCTTTACAATATTCTAAAACTACAGTAATAGATATGTTTAAAAGATCTGTCACTGGGTTTAAAAAGAGATTGAACTTCTCTTTCGATGAATTAACTCGCCCCCCATCTTTTTACGAATTCATTTATAATCTTACTTCTGATTTTGAAGGTTTTGAGGAGCATCGTGCAGAAACTGGGAGCAGGTATTTAATATTACCAAATAATTGGACTTCATCTTTTAGTGAATTAGTAAATAACTGTGTTGGGAAAATTATCAAAGAAGTAATTAGTACAAGTAAATACTTGGGTTTACAATTCGAAGATAGTTCTTTTTTCTTAATAGATGAATCAAAGTTGTTGTTTGGGAAAAGTAACTCATTACAATTGGGCGCAGATAAAACTCCAAATTGTTACAAAAATCTATCAATGCAAAATTGCGATCTCGAATTTATTAAAGGATTGATTATAAATAAAAAGGTCTCAAGTGCAGGAGATTTCAATACACACTTTGAATTTGGAATAGATTCTAAAATGAATATTGGTTTTTATCCAAATAATCAAATAAATATCATATCAACTGTTAATCCCATAAAAGAAAATGAACTTTAAGAATTAAGACCGCGCGCAGAAGAGGAGAACTGGCAAAAACAGACAAACAACAGCGTCAAGCCAAAATGCCTGCCGCAGGCGCAACACAGGCACTTCGGCTGTGCCGCGACCCGTTGTCGGCAATTTGGCGGGGAGATTTGGAAGAAACTATAAACATTAGGATTGCAAAAAAATAATTGTAGTATTACAATTAAATATAAAAAATAAAACAAGGAGTTATTTTATGGCAAACAGCAAGTACAGGTCAATTGTGAAATTGGATTTTCAGTATGCACACAGATTTATGAATTATCCAGGAGAAGCAAGTTATCTTCATGGACACTCGGGTTATTTAACTCTGGAAATTGAAGGTGATATGAACGAACACAATTATGCTTATCCGGTAAAAGAAGCACAAAAATTAGCTTGGGCAGTAGCCGACAACTTCATGCATGCTACGATTTTTCAGGAAGGCGATCCCTTGCTTGATTTGGTGCTGCAGGGTTATGAGAAAACAGGAATGAAAGGAACAACTAGCAGATTCGGAACACCTGCAAAAGCGCTCAATCATGAATTGGTTAAATCTTTTCCAGAGAGTAGAGTGGCTGTGAGCAAAGGACCATCAACATGCGAATGGTTTTGTACAGTTTTCTATGAGTTATTGAAAGAAAAATTGAATATTAAGAAGATAGAATTCCGTTCTTCTTCATTGAATTGTGCTTCAAAAGAATTTTAGTAAGAAAGGCAATAGTAAAATAATATTTATAATAAGGGGTAGACATTACACATATTTCTGATATCTACCTCTTATTATTTAAAAATAATATTATATTTGACTTTCTGATTAGAATCCCCGCCAAACAGCCGACAACAGCGCATATATCTCCGCTCCCTGGCGGTCGCTACGCCCTACGGGGTCATGCGGAGTACCGCACGACATATATGCGCAAACGTTAGTGTCCATATCTGCCTGGGGTAGAAAGGGAA
>DUUN01000327.1 GCA_012841535.1 Gallicola sp.
CCTTCAATTCCAACTTGACTACCTTTTCCTAAATATTGGCTCATAAGTTCTGCTGTTTTGTTAAATGCTATTAAGTTTATAAAGTCAGCTTCTTCTTTTTTGAATTTTCTATTTACTGCTATGCTTGTTTTACCCACCATTGTTCCAGATGGACTTGTCCTTACTTCTAAATCTTTAGTTAATCTTCCAATAATATTTACACGATTAATAATAATCTCCTCCTTATTCATTATTTCTAAAATTTTTTGGTAGCTAGGGATTATATTGGTTTGCTTAACCACCGATCATCAACCTTTATTTGTAATCTTTGCTACCGTAAGACAGGTTTAATATAATCCCCAATTTTTCGATCTACTCATTATTTCTACAATCTAAATATTCTTTTAAAACTCTTAATAGTTCTTTTTTTGATTTTCTTTCTATTTCTATAAATTGTCCTAAACCTTTTTTAGGTAGCCATTCAACATATAATTTATCGTACTTTTTTCCTTTGGCTAATTCGTAAAATGATAGTTGCCAACTTAAATATTCTTTATCTAGTTCAGCTGTTGTTTTTCTATCTATAAGACTTAATTCACTGTCAGCATAAGCTTCTAAATCATAAGTTCCCCCATATAAACCCTTATAACAAACTCTTTGTTCCATAGATATTGGAACTATATTATGTTTTTCTCTTAGTTTTAAATGTTGTTTTAAAGTGGCTTCTATGATGTAATTAAATTTGTATTCTTGTTTTAATTCTTCTAGTGTTTTGCCTATATCAAGTTCTTCACAAAGTTTATGAACTAAAGTTCCATAATCTGCTTTATCTTTCAGAATTTCTTTCGGAACATCTTTGTATTTATCTGGGAAGATAAAACCTAATATCTCACTTACACTAGGAATTATCACCCCATCATACAAATAAATGTGTTCTTGTTCTATAAATTCAAGCATTATTCAACTTTCATTACGATAGAACTTTTTACTTCACTAGTTTTAGAATATTCTTCATAAATGTCAGGTAATTCATTTTTTAATTTTGTGCTATCTAACGTTGTTCTTGTTGATGGCTTACGATAACTAACTTTAATTTCTCCGTTTGGTGTTTCCCAATTTGTTATTCCGTTTTCTTCCATTGCTTCTAGTAATTTTTGTTTTAATTCATCTTGTTTCAATTTCATTTCTAACGCTTGTTTTTCAAACTGTACTATTGCGTTAATTATTTCTTGTGCTACTACTATTTGACCATTTTCAATTTTTACTAATTCCATTATTTGTTTTCTCCTTTCAACTTTTTAATTATTTCACTTGCCTTTACAACATCTAATGTTTCTAATGTTATTTTTTCAAAATCAAGTACTGCTTTTAATCTTTCACCTGCTAATTTAGTAATTGTTTCTATTTGTGTTTTTGTTGCAGGACTTACATTTTCAACTGTCGCGTTTTTTGCACTTTTTGTTGGTTGATTTTCATCTTTTTGGTTATCGTATTTTGTTCTATCTTTTTCCCAATAAACATCTGCACCAATTCCTAATGATTTACAAGCAACTGATAAAGCATCGGTATAAGCCATTTTAAAACATTCATCATTGGTGTATAATCCTTTGCTTTCTTTTGCTATAAAACTACTTCCGCCAGTTCCATCTATTGGTTCAGACCATTCGCCGTTTACTTTTACAAATAATTCAATATCAACTATTGCTATCTTTTCACTATTAGCACCTTCAATAATTTCTTTGTTTTTTATTGGTGCTTTCCAACCTATCCCACAAATACCAAATTGTTCAGTTAAGGTTTTAATTCTGTACATTGGGTTAATATCTGTATAACCTTTTAATCTTCCAGCCCCAATTGTTTTTTTTGCTGTAATTGGAACTTCTTTTACTTTGTTATATAGTTCTAAATTATCTATCTTCTTTTCTTTTTCCATTCTTTCCCTCTTTCTAATAATTTTTGTTCTTCTAGTTTTTTAACATCTTTATTTTCAATGTAGTTTACTGTTTGTTTGTTGTATTTAATTTTCGCTTCTGCTTCATCATTTACTTCTTGAAACAAGAATTTTTGTGAAGTTGAATAAGGTTCACTCATTCCAATTCTCTGTCCGTAACGAATGTATAAGTCTAGGGCTACTTCATCACCACTTAAAGATTGCTTACCTTTTTCGCTGTTTGAGTCGTACTTTCTAACCGTATCTAAAATCAATTGTGCGTAATCTATTTTTTGTTGTGGAATGTATTTAATTATTCCTGCCAGAGTTGGCGGGTAAGTTTCGTTTTTCTTGTAAGATTTAATTGCTACGATAATATCTTCATAATCAAATTCTTCTAACAAGTCCATTGCCCACATTACGATTATTTCTTCTTCAATCTTGCTTGCGTAATATTTATTCAACACTACAAGTCTTTTTGTTAATTCTTTTAAATTATCGATACTTCATCATCTCCTTTAAATTATTTGATTTGTCTTCTGCTGTTTTAACCCTCTTCACATTTTGGTTTAAATAACTTTCAAATTTGTTGCTAAATAATGTTTCAGGTCTTAAGTAGTCATTTTCGATAAAGTACTCATCTTGTATTTTTTTATCAATAACTATTTTAAAATCTTCTAAAGTAAA
>DUUN01000225.1 GCA_012841535.1 Gallicola sp.
TAAATTTGTTAAAATATGTAAAATATTTTTAATAAAATTTAATTTAACTATAATTTTAATTTAGTATATAATCATTTTATAAAAAGTTTAAAATATTTAGGAGGCTTAAATGACCTATAATTTAGAAGAAAGTGCTAAGAGGGTTGTTTCAGATTTAAAAGAGTTAAGAGATTTAACATCTACAGAAAATGGAGCACAACGTGTGGCTTGGACACCAACTTGGCAAAAAGCTAGGAACTGGTTTAAAGAAAAAGTTGAAGAATATAGTGCAGAAGTAACCAGGGATTCTGCCGGTAATGTTTGGGCGAAAATACAAGGAGAGTCCTCCGATTCAATTGCAATAGGAAGTCATATAGATTCTGTTCCTAACGGTGGCTGGCTTGATGGAGCCTTAGGTGTTGTTGTTGGTATTGAAATTATAAGACGCTATACAAAAAGTGACAAAAAACCTAAAAAGACCATTTATATTGTAGATTGGGCTGATGAAGAAGGTGCAAGATACGGTCGTAGCTGTTTAGGCTCAGCTGCAGCAAACGGAACTTTAAAAGTAGATAAAATAAAAGACCTAGTTGATATTAATGGTATAAAATATTCCGATGCCTTAAGAGAATATAAGGTAGAACCGGAAAATATGCTTAATGCCTACGAGGAGCTTAAAGTAAAAAATATAAAGGCCTATTTGGAGCTCCATATTGAACAAGGTCCAATATTGGAAAATTTAAATAAGGATGTAGCTTGTGTATATGGAATAGCCGGAGTTGAAAGACATTACATTGACTTTATAGGACAAAAATCCCATGCAGGTTCTTTTCCTACAGAATTAAGGCAAGATGCTTTTTTAGCAGCAGCTGAATCTGCATTGGAATTTAGAAAAATAGCTTTAAAATATAAGGCAGTTTGTACCGTTGGAGAAGTTACAGTAGAACCTCATGTTACAACAATAGTTCCTGGGAAATGTACTATTTCACTAGACCAAAGGACAATAGATGAAAATAATTTAAAAATTATTTTTGAAGAAGCAAAAGACCTTGTAGAAAAAATTTCCAAGAAAAATAAGGTGAAAGCCTATTGGAGAAATATTCATTCCATTCCACCAAAAATATTTAATGAAGAATTAATTGAATTATGTCAGGAAGCTGTTAAAGAAGAAACTGGAGAAGCTACTACTATGCCCTCGGGACCATTACACGATGCAATAGAAGTAGCAAAAATAATTCCAACAGTAATGATGTTTGCCATGTCTGAAAAAGGACTTTCCCATACAAAAGAAGAAAACACACCTGATGAAAAATTAGAAACAGCAATTAGGACTTTTCTTCGTCTAGTCCATAAAACTATGAATAAATAACTTATAATTCAAAATAATGTGAAAAAAGAGATTGTGCTATTTTAAAACACAATCTCTTTTCATTATTTAACTATTTTTATTTAACTAATAAAACTGATTTATCTGTAGAATTTATAACTTTGTTAGAAACACTTCCTAAAAATGTTCTAGAGAAAGCTCCTAAACCACGGTTTGACATTATAATTAAATCAATATCATTGTTATCAGCATATCTTAAAATCAACTCCGGTGGTCTTCCTATTTCATAATCAGTATGTACATTATTTTCATAGTTTTCCATTTTTGTTTTTGCATCGTCTAACATTTTCTTTGTAACTTCAACTGCTCCTTCCGGAACTCGGTTAGTAATCATATAGGAAGTTGTAATAGGATCAATTGCACTGATTTCCTGTACAACAGAGTAAATATATATTTCTGATTGAAATTTTTCTCCTATTTCCTTTGCAACTTCTAAGGCCTTCAATGAATGTTCTGAACCATCAAGTGGAACTAAAATTTTCTTATACATAATCTCAACTCCTTTAAAAAACCTACAGAAATATCCTTCACTAACTATCTACCCATTTTTTTTGAAAAACCTCCATAAACTGCTATTTATTCATATTTTCATATAATTAATAAATATTTTTTTATTAGTTTCCTGACAAATTAAAAAAATTTTAAAAATATGTAAAGAAGTCTTTACATTGCGAACTAAAATTAGTATACTATATGTAAAGATATCTTTACATATGGAGTGTAATTATGAAAGTAAATAACAAAATAAAGGAAATTAGGGAAAAACGTGGAATAGTTCAATTGGATATGGCTGCTGCATTAGGAGTCTCCAGACAAACAATGACGGCTATAGAAAATATGAAATACAACCCTAGTTTAGAACTAACATTAAAAATAGCCAAATATTTTGATTTACCGGTAGAAGAAATATTTAAGCTAGTTGAGGAGGATTAATATGATATTTAATATAATTATTTCAATAATTTTTTTCTTTCTTGCAATTTATTCACTTTATGGTATAGGGGTTATTA
>DUUN01000680.1 GCA_012841535.1 Gallicola sp.
AATATAAAATTATACTAATTAGTAAATTAAATTATGATATAATTACTAGTAAAATTATAAACAAGGGGGGAATTATGAGAAGAATTAAAGCTGAAATTATTTCAATAGAAAATACAGAAGAAGATTACTATTCAATAAAATTAAAACCTTTAGATGAATTTAGCTGGAAAGCCGGACAATTTGTTATTGTAAAAATGCCGGAAAGTAAAATAAATGAAAATGATAAAAGAACCTTGTCCATAGCCTCAGCACCGGAAGAGGGTTTCATAATGCTAGGAACAAGAACAGGGGAAAATATTAGTGATTTTAAAAGGGAATTACTGTCAAAAAAACCAGGAGATATTATAACAATTGAAGGACCTATGGGGATGTTTGTTAAAAAGGAAGAAATGTGTCCAATGGTTTTAGTAGCCGGTGGAATTGGTATAACACCTGTTAGGGGATTACTAAAATCCCTAGAAGATGAAATAGGCTGTATGATGGAGTTGGTATATTCTTCAAAGAATTACTATATGTACCTAGATGACCTTGAAGAAATTTCCGAAAAGAATAATAGACTTGTTCTACATACAACTAAAAATCGAGTGGAAACAAACGAAGAAATAGATAAAATAATAGAAAAATATGGAAACGAACCTTATTATTACATTTCTGGAACAACAGGAATGGTTCAAAGTGTAAAAGATAAGCTTAAAGAAAATAATATAGAAAAAACCAGGGTAATAGCCGATATGATGATTGGGTATTAATGACCTAACCCAATTTGTGAAACAAATTGTAGGTAGGTCAGCAGATTGTTGTAAACAAATATAAAATTTGACAACAAGTTGCATGAGACCTGTAGCAAAATCAAAGCTTTTAACTAGGGCTTCAGTCGTAATTTCAAACCAATCGTAGCAAACTACTATTGTAGAAATCTGACATGAGACCTGTAACAAAATCAAAGATTTTGACTAGGGCTTCAATATGCAGGGAAGTCCAAATCTATGATTTGGCAAACGTAGCCTGCTAATGACGAAAATAAAGTAAGCCAATTTGTGAAACAAATTGTAGGTAGGTCAGCAGATTGTTGTAAACAAATATGAAATTTGACAACAAGTTGCATGAGACCTGTAACAAAATCAAAGATTTTGACTAGGGTAAGGAAGTCTAAATCTATCTGCTAAGTACGAAATCTATTAACCAATATGTAAGGTGGATATTATACCTATTTTGAAATTTAAAAACCCCAAAATCCTTATTTGGATTTTGGGGTTCGTTTAATTTTTTTACTTTTCTCTTATCTTAAGAAACCATTTACTATTTCTTGTTCAGCTTCTTCTTCAGTCATTCCAAGAGTTAACAGTTTATTTATTTGTGCACCGGCTATTTTACCTATTGCAGCTTCATGAATAAGGGAAGCGTCAACATGGTTTGCAGTAACATCTGGAACAGCCTTAACCATGGCATTGTCCATAATTATAGCATCACATTCAGAATGTCCTGTACATGAGTTATTTCCATTAATTACAGAGTAGAAATACTGTTTTGAATTATCCTTTGCTACAGAACGGGAAGAAAGTGCTGCACTTGAATTTTCGCCATTTAAGTCAACTTTAAAATCCGTAATAGCTGATTGAGTTCCACTAGTCATAATTATTTCTTTTATTGTTAAAGAAGCATCGTCTGCAATAGTAGCCTCAGTAACTCTTTTAGTAGAATTAACTCCTTCAATTTGAACGGATTCCATTTCTAAATTACTGCCTTCATCTAGATGGATAATAGTAACAGGGTTTAGAACATTTTCACCACTGCCACCACCTTCGCCATAGTGTTTTTCCACATATTTAACCTTAGAATTCTTACCTATATGAAAAGTATGAATACCGTCATGTTGTGTTAAATGGGTACCGTCGTTATGAATACCACAACCGGCAATAATTTGTATATCACAATTATCGCCAATGTAGAAGTCGTTGTAAACCATATCAACTACTCCACTATTGTCAATAACAACAGGAATATGGGCAAATTCATTTTTAGTTCCCGGTTTTACATAAATATTAATGCCTTTTCCATCTTCTCTGCCTTCTATTTGAATATTTTTAGTACTGGCCCTACCTTCACTTTTACCATTTACTCTTATATTATATGCACCGGTAGGTTCGCCGGACATGTCCGCAACAGTATTTAAAATACGTTCTCTAACTTCGTTCATATTAAACCCCCTTTACATATAATTCACAAATATCTTGTGTACTTAATAAACTAGGTAAAATTTCATCCTTTTTACCTTCAGCAGTAATTGTTCCATTTGCAAGAACAACAACTTTATCAGCAATATCAAGAATTCTTTCTTGATGGGAAATAATCATAATAGAACCCTTAGTAGTTTCTTTTAACTTTTTAAAAACTTCTATTAAATTATTAAAGCTCCATAAATCTATACCCGCTTCCGGTTCATCGAAAATTGAAAGTTTAACTTGTCTTGCCATTAACATAGCAATTTCAATTCTTTTCATTTCTCCACCGGAAAGACTATCATTTAATTCTCGGTTTACATAATTAATTGCACATAGGCCTACTTGAGACAAATAATCACAAGCTTCATGTGTACTTAGGTTTTTACCGGCAGCAAATCTTAAAAGATCCCTTACAGTTAGCCCCTTAAATCTAACAGGTTGTTGAAAAGCAAAGCCAATACCTGTGTTTGCTCTATCGGTTATATTTAAATTGGTTACATCCTTACCATCAAGAAAAATTTGTCCGGTAGTAGGTTTTTCTAAACCCATAATAATTTTAGCTAAAGTAGATTTTCCACTACCATTTGGACCTGTTATAACAACAAAACTGTCAGTGTCTACAGTTAAATTAACATTTTTTAATATTTCCTTAATAGAACCATCTTCATCAATGGCATTATAACCAATGTTTCTAAGTTCTAACATTAAATTACCCCCTTTAGTAATTCATTATCAAAATAACATTTACCGGAATCGAAATTACATTTCGTAACAGGTAAATCGGATATTCTGTCTAAAAATTCTGTAATTGTAGATATTTCTTCCGGTGTTAAACTAGAAAGATAATTACAAATTTCCTTATTAGCATCTTTATGGTATTGAATAAACCCTGAAACTATTTTATAACCTAGTTCAGTTAATTTATAATATTTTTCTTTCTTATTTCCTTCTTTTAAATATCTTGTAACAATACCTTTTTCCTCTAATTTGTTACCATATTGTGTAACAGCACCTCTAGTTATATTTAACTTTTTTGATAACTCCATTGCAT
>DUUN01000354.1 GCA_012841535.1 Gallicola sp.
AGCTGGAATAAACTATGTTTTAGGTTTTGAAGAACTAGAACGAAAGGATTTTTTAATTGAAGCAACTGCATTATCCCAAGCAGATACTTTGGCAAGGACACTATTAGATGAAAAAACAAAAATAGAAGTTGAATACTTTAAAGGAGTAAAGGTTGGCATTAATAAAATTGTTGGCACTGGAAAACTGACAACATCAGAAGTAAATGCTAAAATTAGCATTATTATAGAACAAGCAATACAGCAAGATGGAATAATTGATTTATTTGAAAAAGCTAAAATGAGTAGTCCGGAAATAGCGATTTTATCTGATGATTATATGAAAAATATAAAAAATATGAAACATAAGAATATTGCTGCCAATTTACTCAAAAAGTTGTTGTCTGGAAATATAAGTATATTTAAAAGAACTAATGTTGTAAAAGCTGAATTATTTTCAGAAAAATTGGAAAGACTTATGAAAATGTATAATAATAGACTAATAGATAGTGCAGAAGTTATCGAACAATTAATATTATTGTCACACGAAATGGTTGAAGCATCAAATGAAGGAATAAATAAAGGACTAAACAATGATGAATATGCTTTCTATACAGCACTTGTAAAAAATCCAATTATATTAAAAGAAATGAAAGATGATATATTAATTAAATTATCACAGGAATTAACTGAAACAGTTAGAAAAAGTAGAACAGTTGACTGGGATAAAAAAGAGTCTGCAAGGGCCTATATGAGAAAAGTAGTGAAAAGATTATTAAGGGTTTATGAATATCCACCAAAAGAAGCAGATGAAGCCGTTGCTATTGTAATTCAACAAGCAGAATTAATGAGTGCGAATATAAATTAATGATTTAAATTTATTAAAAAATATCCTATTTTTCATCCGAAAAATTAAACGAAAATTTATCCCTATGATTATCCAAAGTCAAGTGATATAATATAGTAAAATACAAGAAGTTTATGTAAGGCAACAGAAAAATACTTTTGTTGCTTTTTTGTATTTGTTATCAAAAGTCTTGCATTTTTCTTATATAAATGGTAGTATATTCAACAATTAGTTAGAAGCAGTACCTTTATTTGGGCTGCTTCTTTTTGTATAAGGAGTGATGAAGTGCAACAATCAATATTAGAAGTCAACATGTTTTTTGGAAAACTTATACAACTAATTTATTTTCACGGAAAAAGAGAATTGATAAGCTCGTACTTGTCTATTCTCTTTTTTTGTATACGAAGGGGGATATTATGGGAACGAAAAAATTATTAGGTAAACCGATTATTGAATTTTATAACTTTCCAAAAGTTAAAAAACGCGTAGTAGAATTATTTTCTATACTTGAATATTTAAGTATAGCTAATGAAGAATTACCTAGTATAACAACAAGTTATACTGTTAGGTATAATCAGTTTAAACCAACTAAAAACTCTAAAATTGAGAACTTTGTAGTAAATAAGTTAATGACAGAAATAAAAGATGAAGAAAAAAAGATAAAATTGTTATCTAAAATAACTCTTGCACTTAAAAAACTAAATAAAGAAGAACTTCAAGTGTTTAATATGATGTTTTATGAACACAGGAAAGATGATTATATTTTAAGTAATATGCCTTATTGTGAAGATAACATATATATAATTAAAAAAAGTGCATGTATAAAATTTGTAGTCGCACTTGGAATTGATTATGATTTACATAAATAAATACGAGTTTAAAGGGATCTCGTTATCAAAAAACTTTTTTTATTTGGAAGAAGGGAGATGAATGAATGAGTGAGAACACTAATACATTATTTTGGATAATTACAGGTGCAGTTATTGTAGTTGCGATATTTACATTATTACAAAATAATATTACTGATTCTATTTCTGGTATATTTGATCATTTTAATAATTTATTTAATTAATAAGATTTTTAATACTTGAGGAGGTGTTTTGTTGGAAGAAATCCTATCTGATGTACTTAGACTTATTAATGATGCCATGGGATATGTGAGAATATTTGTTATAGGGGCAACTGCTTTTTTTGTAGCAAAAGATTTAGCTTTGAAAATGGCCAGTAGTGATGATAACCAAAAAGCTAGTTATGATAGAAAAGTTAAAACAACAATCATAGCGGGTGTATCAGTTTTATTAACTGCAGAATTTGTAAATTGGGTTTTAGGATATTTCAAGTAGTATGACAAGAAGAGAATTAGCGCGTGAAATAACTAAGTTTTGTTATTATAATAATATCTTTGATGTTAATAAACATTACTATGCGGAAATGATAGATGCTGTTGAAATAAATTTACAAAAACTAGATTATTTGGAAACAATTTCTAAAGTAATTGAAGATAAAATTAATCAAAATCAAAAGTACATCAAAACAAATAAAAAATTAAATAACATTTTAAAAAGTATTGAATTACAAAAAGGGAAGGTGGTTGATTGAAAAAAATAGAACTAGCAACTAAATTAGTTGATTTTTTTGAGGAGTTTGATCATTATAATTTTAAAGACAATATGCAAGGTGATAGAGAAGATGAAATATATAGAATATCATCTTCATTTTTTAATATTGAAGTTTTAGAACAAATGATCATTCAATTGGCTAAATTTAGTAAACAAGCTAAAGGTGAAAACAAAAAAGAACATTTAAAATTAGAAGAAATAATCGAAGATTTGAAAAATTATAAATTAGAGAATAGTTTAAATGTTTTAGTTTTAGAACCAGATAAAAAGCCATATCAAAAAGTTATAATAAATGACTATGAAGCAATCGAAAGAGAAATAAATGGTAACGTGTCAGTGCATCATTATAAAAACAATTATAGTATTTATTGTGATGATAATGGTTTTGATAAAAAGTTAGAACCAAATAGATATATAAATGATAGTTTAATAGTTGGTAAGTTTTTAATAATATCCCATGATCAAAATGGAAGGAAATCATTAACAAGTGATGAAATATCAACTTTGTCTATTGAACTTAAAGATTATATTTTAAAAGAAGATTATGAAATAGAAAATGGAGGAAAGAATATATGTTAAATCAAATGGTAGTAGTAGGAAGATTAGTTAAAGATCCTGAATTAAGGGAAACATCAGATGGTAAAAAAGTAAGTAATATAACACTGGCAGTTCCAAGAAGTTATAAAAATTCAGAAGGTGAATATGATACAGATTTTTTAGATATAACTTTGTGGAATAGTATTGCAGAAAATTCAACGGAGTATGTTAGAAAAGGGGACTTGTTAGGGGTAAAAGGTCGTATAACTTCAAGAAGTATTGAGCAAGATGGAATAAATAAAAATGAATTAGTGTTAGTTGCAGAAAAGGTAACCTTTTTATCGAATACTAAAACTAAAAGAGAAGAAGAAATTGAAAAAGAAAAAGATATATAAAATAAATGATGTAATTAGCAAGTTAGATAATTTGTCTGACTTGCTATATTATAGTTTTTACGATATATTATTTATATGAGGTGTGATATGAAAAAGATATTCTTTGCAGTAATATTAATGATATTTCTACCTGTGTTAGTACAAGCAGAAGAATGTACACAAGAAATGCTGAATGGTTATTCACAATATATAGACAAAATAAAAATAACTTATGAACCGTTGGGTGAATCTGGAACTTATGGTATTTGGGCTAGTTATGTAACAGGAGGTATTGCATTAGAGCACGGGAGAATAGTGTTTGATCAAGGTTTTTTAGGATATGGAAGTCAAGATGAATCTTTTGATGTGAGAGTGTATGTTGCAGATGGTAGTTTGTGTGCGGGTACAACATTAAAAAATATTCAGTTATATGTTCCAAAAAAGGAAATAGTTACACCAACTCCAATTCCTGAACCAACACCACCAAATATTACAACAGAAAATAATAACTCAAATAATAGTTCGAATAATAATGACAAACCAACAAATAATATATCTGATGATAATATTACAATTATTAGTGAAGATATAGAAAATACAGATAATTCAACTATAGATAATGATGAAAAAGAAGTGATTCTTGAAGAAAATTTTGTAAATGATAATGATGAAAAAGTTGAAAACAGTAGCGAAGATGTAGATAACAAAAGCACTTTGGATTATAAATTAAAAATATATGTAATTATAATTAGTTGTTTAGTAGTAAGTATTGTATTCCTTATAATAATAAGGAATATATTTAAAAAAACAAATATAAGTAGGACATCCTAAATGGATGTTTTTTTTGGAGGTGATATCATAAAAAAAGCATTA
>DUUN01000629.1 GCA_012841535.1 Gallicola sp.
CTACATTAAATGTTTCTTTAGATACAATGGGTTCATGATTATCTGAAACATAATATTTTGGTTTAGTTAAATTTGGTTTTGAGTCTCTTGATCCAATTTTACTTACGGTTGTTATTTGAAGTAACATATCACCGGCATACTTTTCATTTCTTAAGATACCATTAAGTGTACCAATAGAAAATCTATCTTTACCATTTAAAGTTTTAAATCCCTCTTTATGAAGTATTATATATCATTATTTATAGTGGCTCACTTTCATACCAATGTTTTATTGATTAATGGCTCATTTTCATAGTAACATTAACATATATAAATAAATCAACAAAAGATCAATATCTAATAAGCGACTTTATACAAGATTTTGGAGACGTGGAGGTAAATAAATTAGCACAAAATATATTTAAAAATAGACAGAGAACCTCTACTAGAAATGGAATTTTAAAAGCCGATGCAGTTGTACAGTTTATAAAAATACTTAAGGCACACGAAATTGAAACAAACGATGATCTATTAAACTATGATGATAAAGATAGATTAGTGAACGACATAAAAGGAATCAAAGGTCAGGGCAAAGGATTAAGTTTTAATTATGTGATGATGCTGGCAGGAGATGTTAACACATTTAAACCAGACCGACATATTATTAATTTTTTTATAGACCATTTTGATATTAAAGATACTTCAAATCAAAATCTTGAAAGATTATTTAGAGAGCAACTAGAAAAAGTCAAATCAGTATATCCTGAAATTAACGTAAGAACTCTTGATGGAGCCATTTGGTTATATATGTCTAATAAATAATAGGGTCATCCTGTATTAAAATAGATAAGAAGACAATACTTTGACAATTCTTTGAATTAGTAAATTAAAATAATCATTTTAATGATGTATAATCAAGATAATAAGAAGGTGAGGGATTTTATGGATTCAGGATATGTATACATTTTAACTAATCCAAGTTTTAGAGATGATTGGGTTAAAATAGGAAAAAGTAAGAGACTACGAGAGATACGTGGTCGAGAGTTATATAACACTGCAGTTCCACTGCCGTTTGAAATTTACGCTACACTAAAAACGGTTAAATATAATGAAGCAGAGAAAATGATTCATAGGATGATTGATCGAATTTCTGACTTAAGAATAAATAAAAGTAGAGAATTTTTTAAGATTATGCCCGAAGAAGCATATGAAATATTTGCGGACATAAAAAGTATTATAGGAGACGAAGCAGAATTAACTCTACATGGGGATAATGTTGAGGTTACTACTCCATCTAGAGTAAGAGTTAGCCAAATATTTAATTTTTACAGTAGAGGAATAAAAGATGGAGATGTCATCAAGTTTGTTGAAGACGATTCAATATCCGCAATAGTGATTAGTTCACGTCAAGTATTATTTGAAGGTGAGAATTGGTACTTATCTCCACTGGCTAGAGAACTTTTTGAAAGAATGGGCAAAGGAAATAATAGCGGCGCCTATCAAGGACCATTATTTTTTACTTACCAAAATATAAGATTAACTGATCTAAAAGTTATTGAATAAGAATAAAAAAATATAATACATCAGATTTACTATGATTTTAAATACCGCTTTTTGTGGTATTTTTTATTTAAGTAATTCTTATGACAATATAAAACGCTAAAAGGAAAAGTAGCTACTAATATAAGTGTTTTAATCTCTAAAGCAAATTAGTTGAAAAGTAAACTAATAACTCATATACTAAATATACAATCAAATAAAAGGAAGTATTAAAATGAAAACATTAGACTATGTAACAGGAAAACCGCTCATTGGAAATGACGCAAAATTAGGTATTGTATATTTAAAAGTTAAAAACTTAGAAGAACAAATAAAGTTTTATCATAATGCTTTAAAAATGACGATTATTAATCAAACAGAAACAGATGCTCTTTTAGGCGATATCAACTTAAAACCATTACTACACTTAAAAAAAATAGATAATCTAAAAAGATATCATGGCACCAGTGGTATGTATCATTTTGCCTTACTATATCCAAATGAAAAAGAATTTGCTAAGGCAGTTGCTTGGCTTATGTCTATTCAATATCCAAACCACCCAACAGATCACGGATTTTCTAAAACAACCTATCTAAAAGACCCAGAAGGAAATGACATTGAATTATACATTAGAACCATACACAGAGCTCAATATGTCATTATAAACAATGAACATAAAGTTAGATATTCAAACGGAAAGATCACAGATGGAAGAGATCATCTAGACTTACAAGAACTCTTTAGTCACTTAAGCAAGGAAGATAAAATAGATACTCCTATAAAAGATATGGAAATGGGGCATATTCACTTATACGGTTATAACCTTTTTGATATGCAAAAATTTTACACAGAAGTCATAGGCTATGCAGAAGGTCTTTATATGCCATATTTTCAAATGAGTGATGTTGGATTAAGTAAAGAAGAAAACCATATCATTGCTTTTAACGCATGGAAAAAAACCAACACTAAAGCTTTTGATGATGCATTAGGATTAGATTACTATACCATCAGCTTTAAAGAAGAAAAATCATATCACGAATTATTAGAACGAATAAAAAAAGCAAACATCAAACTAATTGAAGAAAACAATGAAATTTTCATTCTAGACCCATCAGAGATAAAAATCAAATTAGAATTAGTTAAAGCACAAGGTAAGTAACATGGAAAACAAGACGATTGAAAATATTTACTTAAAACTACTAAAAGCAACTCATCTTCTTAACCAAAACCTATCAAAGCTTGCAAAAACATACGATTTTAACAGCACAGAGCTCATGATTTATCTAGACATTAAAACTCACCCACAAACCGATTTAAATGCCTTATGTGAGCGATTAGGACTTAAAAAAAGCGCAGCTTCAAAAGCAATCAATCAATTGATTAAGGAAAATCAAATCACGAGTCAAATTAATGAAAATGATCAAAGAAAAATCGCATTAAGTCACATTGAATCAGAAGACAAAAATTTATGTAAAGAAACTATACTTAAAGAAGTTTTTAAAGGTATAGATAAATATAGTTGTAATTTAGATGAAATTGAAGAAGCATTAAATGATGTTATAAAAATAATTGAATAAAAAATAAAGAAGTTAAGAATTGAAAATAATCTTACGCAAGATGACTTAGCTTCAAAATTACATGTTTCTAGACAAACAATTTCTAAATGGGAACAAGAAGTAACCGTTCCAAGTTTAGATACATTAAAAGAATTGGCTTCTATATTTGAGGTTGAACTAGTTGAACTAATTGCTAATAATAAGTCAAGTATATATGTTGAAGACAAGTTTATAAACAAAAACAGAATTATATTTTTACTAAACATTTTTGCAGTGATAGTAAGTATCTTAAGTGGATTAGTTTTTTTTAGAGGTATGGATGATGTTATTCCAGCACATTATGATTTTATGGGTAATATTACAAGATATGGCAAAAAAATTGAGTATTTAGTTATTCCAGGGATTAGTTTAATCTTTTTATCATTTAGCATTTATTTTTATTATGTACTAAGAAAAAGACTAGAATACAAGAAAGCATCATTTAGATATCAAATTTGGATGTTGGTCTTACAAACTGTAATACTCATTTTTACTATTTATCTAGGGTTTAAATACACAACAAATACAATTGTTATAC
>DUUN01000310.1 GCA_012841535.1 Gallicola sp.
AATAATATGATTGAAAATGATATAATATCTTTTATATTCTTCTTAAAAAAGTTTTTTTGTAAGGTCAAAATTCTATTCATTTTACCACCCCATATCTCTCAAGAAGTTATCTAATTTTAGATTTCGCTCTTCAGAATCGCTCTCATACTTATCTAATCTTAATTCTCCACATATCTTTCCATCTTTTAAATAGATAATTCTGTTGCCACGGAGTGCACTTCTTTTATCGTGTGTAACCATAATAATGCTTTGTCCATCATTGTTTAAATTTGTAAATACATCTAGTACAGCTTTTGAGTTTTCAGAATTTAAAGCACCTGTTGGTTCATCTGCAAAAAGACATGCTGGTTTATTTATTGCTGCTCTTACTATTCCTGCTCTTTGTGCTTCACCACCTGAAACTTGATTTACTGTTTTTCTTATTGTTGTTTCTGGAAGGTTTACTTTATTAAATAATTCTTTTGCTCTTTTAATTACTTCTTTTTTATTTTTATTTACTAATAGCCCTGCTGTTAATGCGTTATCTAATAAACTCATTTTATCTAACATATAAATTTGTTGAAATACAAATCCACAATTTTTCCTTCTAAATATTGCTAATTTATCAGCATTCATTTTTGTAATATCTTCACCGCAAAATTCTATTGTTCCACTTGTTGGCATATCCATTCCAGACAAACTATACATTAGTGTTGACTTACCTGCACCTGAAGAGCCCATTATTATTGTAAAATCGTTTTCATATATTTCTAAATCTAGGTTGTTTATTATTGTTTGTGTTACACCATTATTGGAAAAAGTTTTAACTAAACTTTTGGTACTTATTATTTTATTCATTTTGACCTCCTATTAACATTTTTATAAATTCTAAAGTTCCTTCTTTTGCTCCAAGCATTTTTTCTGCCGTATCAATAAAAACTTCCACATCATTTATATTGAATTTATCACTATCAAATAGTTCATTACTCATTATTAGTAACATTCTTATTCTTTCCTTAATATGATTACAATTGAATATATTGCTTTGAATTCCTTCATTTACAATTTGTTCTAATAAAGGTATTGCCTCTTCCATAATACGATTATTTATTTTTTCATGCATAACAATATTTTGTTTTTTATTTAATGTATTTTGTATTTCTTGTTCATCAATTTTAGGTCTTAATGATGTAATAACTCCAACTAATTTTTCTGGAATAGATATAGGCATATTCACTATTCCTTTAGCTGATTCGACTTCTTCATTTATCATCATATTGATTACTTCTTCTAAAGTTGCTTCTTTGCTTTCAAAATAATAATAATAAGTGCCTTTTGCAATTTTAGCTTCATTTATAATGTCATCAATGCTAGTATTATCATATCCTTTGGTTAAAAACATATTATAAGCAATCTTTAACAATTCTTGTTTTCTTTCATTTTTTTTCAAAGATTTTTTTCTCCTTTTTCGACTCATAGTCGAATTTATTATAATATATTTTGGATCAGTTGTCAATAAAAAATCGACTAAAAGTCGAAAGTTTTTTTGTAAAAAATAAAAGCCGATTTCTCGACTTCAAATAATAGTTAATCCGTTAAACAAATTACTATTTTTCTTCTAATTTCTATTATATCATTTTTTTTGAATCAAGAATAGTCTAATTTAACTTTTAATTATTTAATTATTTAACAAATAAATCTAT
>DUUN01000664.1 GCA_012841535.1 Gallicola sp.
TAAAACTATGCATTAACGCTTCTTTAGCACCACAGTGATCAAAGTCATCACTGATGAATTTTATAAGATTCTTTCAAGTATGAAAGATATTATTGATAAGGTTTTACCTAATCCAGCTCATAAAGCATTAGCTAAATTTAATGTTCCTGTTATAACTATGAATATTGATGGTTTACATAAGAAAGCAGGATCTAAAGATTTAATAGAAATTCATGGTAATCTTGAAAATGTTTATTGTCCTAAGTGTAAGAATGTATATGATTTTAATGTTGTCAGAAAATCTATTAAGTGTCCACATTGTAATCTGGTTTTAGAAACTAATGTTGTTTTGTATGGAGATCAAATAGCTAAATATGAAGATGCTATCAATTTAATTAGGTCAGCAGATGAATTGTTAGTTATAGGAACTTCATTTTATACTTCTACTTCATCTAATATGGTGCATATTGCTAACTTATATGGTGTAAAAGTGACTATAATTAATAAAAAAGCAGAAGAAAAAGTACCAATTTATTTAAATGAGTTGCTTAATAGAAACAAGGTGAATTAATGAAAAATGAAATTAATACTCCAAATGATTATTTAAAACAGTTACCTGAAGATAGAAAAGAAGCTATTATAAAGTTAAGAGGAATAATTAAAGAATGTTTTAAAGATGATGTAGAAGAAGTTATTTCTTATGGGATGTTAAGTTATGTAGTTCCATATAGAATATATCCAAAGGGATATCATGTAAATAAACAACCTTTACCATTTATATCAATTGCATCACAAAAGAATCATATTGCTTTTTATCATATGGGAATTTATATGATTCCTGATGTTTTATCTTGGTTTGTTAATGAGTATCCAAAGTATGTATCAACTAAACTTGATATGGGTAAAGGATGTATTAGGTTTAAAAATTCTAAAAATATTCCTTTTGGATTAATTAAACAATTGTGTAATAAAATAAATGTGTATAATTATGTTAGAAAATATGAAAAAATGATTTAAGACATTAAAACTATATAATTAGTATGCACTTTTGATAAGTGCTTTTTTATGTTAGAAGAAATTTTGACAAGACAGCATAAAGTTTTTGTAGGTAACAAATTAAAAGGGAACCCTGTATAATTAAGTTTGCAATATAATAGACAGGAGGTTCCCCATGAATATTCTAGCACATCAAGAAAGCAAGTTCACTAACTTTTTAAATCAAGCAATTATCAAGGGTAAAGAATTAACTAGATTAAATATCGTTAAAGCATTAGAAAATAAAGATAAAGAAATCGCTTCAAAACGTGATCTTAATAGCTAGACGATAATTAGAGTTACTCCTAGAACAATCATAACCTCAATAGGAAAAATAACATTTAAGAGACGTTATTACTATGATAATTATAGTGACTCTTATATTTACTTACTTGATGCTTATTTAAATATTCCAAAATACAAACGTTTATCTAATGAGTTAGAGATGAAAATATTAAATAACTTACCACTTTTATCTTATTCTAAGACTGCTAAATACTCCTGTGATGAATCATATGTAGTTAGTTCTACAACGGTAAGAAATGTCTTAAATGGGTTGATTTTAAGCCTAAATATAGAGTGTTTAAAAAATTTAAAAATGTTTTTGTACAAATAGATGAGAAGTATATAAATATATTAAACAATCAAAATAAAAAGCCATTTTTTACAGCTACAATTTTTACTGGCAATTTAAGGCTGTATGACAATAATAATTATCAAAGGAATGAGTTGAAAAATAGAACCATTCTA
>DUUN01000862.1 GCA_012841535.1 Gallicola sp.
GACCTATAAAAGCTATCTGGCCAGAAAAAGAAGGCGTTACAAGTCCAGGGCGGAAACCCTTGCTTAACAAGTACTGGACAAATAATCAGGTATTTTTTGTGAAATTTTCATTATATATTGACATACTTATAAACTTAAAAAGAATATTGACATGTTTCCCAGTTAAATATGTTTCCCAGTTAAATAGTTTATATTTGTTAATAAATCTTAAAAACCTTAATTCTTCAAATGAACTGACATTTGTAACAATATAATTATTAATTTAATTGTAGTTAAAACAAAATTTTCATCCACTACTCACCATCAGTTTCTAAAATCAACTCAAAATTTGTTTTTTGTGTTCATTTTTATAAATGTATGTTGATGTAAAATTATTATGGGACAATTCTTTATATTTATAATATTTTCTCTCATTTATTGAAATTAAATATCCATATTCAGGTATGTCTATTGCAGCAGAATTTTAAGCATCTAAATATCTAAGTAATTGTCCTTTGTGTTCATTAAAGTTTGTAAAATGTGTTTTAAACTCCAATAAATTACTATTTATCGAGCATTCTATATTCACAATTATATCACACAATACAAATTAAATTAATAGTTTTATTAAAAATAGAAGCAACTTAAACTTCTTCCTTTATCTCCGTTCCGTTATAGAATATAAACTTAATGCTTCCACCCCTTTCTACAATAGCTTTTTCAATCATTAATGCTCATAAGGCTTCATCCCAAGCATCAATAACCAATGGTTGTTTCTTTAAATTCTCAATAAATACTTCCATTGCTTTATCTTAAGATTTTCTTAACTCTTTATCTATTTGCAGATTCTCAAACTTTTTATATTCTTCTTCAAATCTATTTTTGCAGATAAACTCAACAAAGTATGCTACTGTTTCACTAACAAAAACTAATTTATCCCTATTATAATATTTTTCAATTTTAATTTGAAGTCTTTCAAAATTATTGCCTTTAGTTTATTAATTTTTCTAAATTCCTTAATTGCTTTTTTGGCAACTTAACTAAAGTATTTCCAATGTAATAAATAAAAATAATTATATTAGGTACATAAAATTGGTGAAAAATAATCTATTTAGCAAATAAAGAGAGTCAAATTGACTCTCTAATATTATTGACAATATTTCATCATCTGTTTTAAATTAACCACTTTTATAGGTGATGTTTAAATACTATTTAAATAATTATATGCTCTTAAAATTATATCATCAGTTAACTTTTTGATATTGTTATAATGTTTTTCTTGGTCCTCTTCAAAAGTATATATTAGTTTTCTCCATATATTTAAGTCAACCATTTCATAAGCATATCTAGGAAGATAACTGTAACTTCTATTACCATTAATAAAGTAAATTAATTTAACATACTCATGTATTATAATATTGTTATGAAAATAGTATTTATATAAATCTTTTTTCCCCATGATTCTTGGCAATGACTTTACATAATACTTTAGCCTTGATATTGTAAAAGCTAATTCCTCTTTAAAGTTATATATATAATCATTTAATAATTTTTCTAATTCTAATTTTAATTTATCATCACCCAACAAGATTGTCCTATCAATATTTTTAATTTCACTTTTTACATAAAATAGTTAAGCTTCTTTCAAATTCGTAATAATATTTATTTCAAGTAAATAATTTTGAATATAAATAGCAATTTGATCTCTTTGAATTATTATCTCTGAATTAGGAAATATTTCCTTTATTTTATTTTCTACTATAGCAATTGAATCTTTTGTTTTAAGAAAGATGTCAACATCAGAGTATTTATTTAATTCTCCTCTCCCCAATGATCCAAAAGCAAACAAACAATCATATTTATTCTTTAATTCATCTACAAGCCTGATAGTCATTTCATATTGATCTAAAGGTAAATCATCGATGTTTATACTACTATTGATTTTATAATGATATAAGATTTTATTATTAAAGTTACTTTCTATGCAATTATTTTTATATTCGAAGTCTAGCCTTATTATTGTTTCTGAAAGTGATTCATTAAAAGCAGGATATGGAATTTTTGAAAAGTCTTTAGTATTTATTCTTTCTAAACAAATATCTAAATTTTCTTCCACTTCCAATACTACGCAACTATTAACCCTCAATTTATCAATAAACAAGGATGCAATAGTATTTCCTCCAGAAAATTCAATTATGGCATCTTTACTATTTATTATTTCATCTGCAAAAATTTTTCTAGTTTCTAACTCCTTTTCAATTCTGCTATCTGAATATTTTTTTCTGAATTCATCAATGGATATAACTTTATACAATGGATATTTTTTAACAAGTTTGGAAACAATATAACTTTTACCAGCATTTATGTTCCCAACTACAAATATTCTCATTATAGTGCTTCTTTAATTAACTTTATATCAATATCTATAAAGGTAAGTTCACCTTTTACTTAATAATTAGGGGTAACCTCGTTAATGTCAATTCATAAAACTCTCTATAGACATATTTTTATACTCTATAGGGAGTTTATAGATATGAGGTTAACGAGGTTAACCTTTTAATGAATATTTCTAGTTTAATCCGTGCAATTATACATTTTAAATTGTTTAATATATAATAAATACACACTACTTAATCTATATTCTAATAATACACATTAATTATCCAATAATCCTTTTTTGCATATGTAAATAAGTTCAAAATTCTATTGAGATAATTATTTTAATTTATAGATTTCTTTTTTGATTATCTACTTGAGCAAGTATCTTATTAAAAATTTCATTATTCCATTTTGGAGGATATCCGTTTTTTCTAAGTAATCTTACTAGATCCATGGAAAGTTGATTTTTTGTATCCTCACGTGAAATATAATCAGTATACTGTGATTTATCATCTATAAGTTTTTTTATTTCTTTGGCTAATGGTATACAATTCGCTTCAGCATAATCAAAATCATGGTCATCACGCACTCTAATCAATATGTCATAAATAGCTCCTTCTAGTGGAGAATCAAATCCTTTTTCTTTATAAATATCCCTATCTCTTGATAAATCATAATAATGTTTAATTATTTCTTCAGATAAACTATCAACAAAGTCTGCTACAGTTTCACTAACAAAAACTAAATTATCTCTATTATTATATTTATCAATTGTAATTTGAAGTCTTTCAGAATACTCAATTGCCTTTAGTTTATTAATTTTTCCAAACTCCTGAATTGCTTGTTTAAGCAATTTTACTAAAGCATTGAACTTAGATATAGGCATCTTTGCTTCTTCAATCTTCTTTATAAATTTATCAGAGAATATATCTTCACCATCACCTAGTTCTTCAACAATTTCAACTCCACTACATTGGATAGCTTCTTCAACCATTTTTTGAACATGCTTGTTCATGGTTTCAGTATCTGGAGTATTTCCTATTGTTTGTTTAAAAATAATAGACCTTATAACAAAATAGAAATTAGCTTGATTTATTTCATCATCAGTTAGTTTACCAGTAGGTGCAACTAATTGGTAAGCTTGTTTTAAGCGTTTCGAATGTCCCATGAAGGCAGTTTCTCTTTCCTTCTTAAGTTGAACATATTCAACCGCTCTATCGATACACATTAACTGTTCTAAAGGTTTCCCTGTATAATAATCCTTTGAATCAAAATCTAACAACAAATCATTTAAAAGAGCTAACTCATTTTTAAAAATATCATAGCTAAAATTTATTTCTTCTATTGGAACATCCTTAATGTTTCCATATAATTTCATTGCCTCGATAAGTTCTTGATAGAAACCAATGTAATCAACGACAATTCCTTTATCTTTACCTTTGAAAACTCTATTTACTCTAGAAATAGTTTGTATAAGGTTGTGTTTCCTAATAGGTTTATCAATATACATCACTGCTAGACTAGGAACATCAAATCCAGTTAACCACATATCAACAACAACGGCTATCTTAAAATTGGATTTATCGTTTTTGAATAATTCTGCTAGCCCTTTTCTATAATCTGATGTACCAGCAAGATCAAAAAGTTCTTTCTCATCATTAACACCTTGTGTTGCAACAAACTTTATTTTCTCTATTGATACCAATTCAGATAATTGATCTTTAGTTAACTTAGACTCATCATCAGTCTTTTTCTTTTCAGACCATTCGGGTCGTAATCGTAAAATTATTTTATAAAGGTCGAAAGCAATTCGACGGTTAGAACATACAATCATAGCCTTTTGAACAATCTCTGGTTTATTTCCCTCTAGTTCTTCATAATGATTAATTATATCATTAGCTACTTTTTCTAATCTATCAGGATGACCAAGAAGTAAATCAATAGCGGTCATATCTTTGATTGATTGTTCAATTTGATAATCGTTCGTTCCAATTTCTCGACATCTTCTATAATATTCATCTATTTTTTTAACTTGTTCTTCATTTAAAATAACTCTCGCTAATGCTGGCTCATACATAATTCCTACTGTAATTCCATCTTCTTCACTTTGTTTCATTGTATAACTATCTACAATGTCACCAAATACAAGTAAAGTTTCTTGAATTGGTGTTCCTGTAAAACCTAAATAAGTCGCTTCAGGGAATGAATCACGAAGATACTTTGCAAACCCATAAACTGTTTCTATTTCTTTTGCTGTAACTACTCTTTTAATACTGTTTTCTACATCATTAATAATAATATCATTGTTATGCGTAACAGAGACCTTAACTTTTGGACCAAGATTAATTTGTGAGCGATGTGCTTCATCCGATATACATATTATATTTGTTCTTTCTGATAGTAATCCAGTATCTTCAGTAAATTTTTGAACTGTTGTTATAAACACACCACCACTGATAGTTGCAGTTAATGTTTCTTTTAAGTCTCTTCTACTGTTAATGCTCCTTACATTTTCAAAATCATTTAAGTACGTTTTAGAAGAAGAAAATAAACCTGATGTTTGAATATCTAAATCTTCTCTATCAACAATTATTATAACTGTTGGATTATTAAACTCTTCACTATGAGTCTTAACAAGTTTGCGTGCAAGAAAAAGCATCGTATATGTTTTGCCGCTTCCAGTTGCTGCAAAGTAAGTTCCTCCCTTACCATCACCAATAGGCTTTCGATTTTTCTTAATACTTTCCAATAGTTTTTTTGTTGCAAAAAACTGTGGATAGCGACAAATTACAGGATATTGCTTTTCAGTGCCTTTGTCTGGATATACTATAAAATCCTGAATAATTTCAATTAGTCTATCTTTCCTATAAAATCCATTAATCGTAGAAACTAAAGATTTAATACCTTCTTGCTCATCATCAATATCTTCTACTTTTTTCCAAGCATAATAAAACTCATAAGGGGTGAATATAGTCCCAATTTTCGTGTTCACTCCGTCTGTGATTGTAGATATAAATGTATATTTTAAAGCTTCTGGTATCCCTCTAGTATATCTTAGATGAATTTGTTCCCAAGCATCATAAATTGTAACATTCTCATTTTTTGCAGTTTTTATTTCTATTATTGAAATGGGAATACCATTTATAAATACTAGTATATCTGGAATTCTTGTCTCTATATCATCAATTTCATACTGATTAATAATTCTAAAAATATTATTATCATAATTATTGAAATCAATTAATTCAATAAATAAATTTGGTAGATTATAATCATCACGATAAATTGAAAACCCATTATTAATTTTATTAAAAATTTCTCTATTTCCATCAAAAAGAGGGTTTGATGAAACAAAGGAAATTTCATTTATTATTTTTTGCATTTCATTTTCAGTTATAGTATTATTATACTTTTTAATTAAATAATTCTTTAAATCGTCAAGAAATAGTATATCCTTGGTCTTTCTATGTAAATTAGGACCAAATGAATACTCATAATTTTGTTTTATAAACAATTCGATAATAGATTGCTCTAATACTGCTTCTGTAAAATTGGACATATAATCCCCCTAATTTATTTAATAAATTAATTAATACTGTTAATACTGCCCTTTATTAAAATCGGGCATAAATTATTAATTGTATCCTTAAGTTTTTCATTAATTTTTTTTCGTTTTTCATATGCATCGAATACTTCAACAACCCGTTTTTGAATATTGATACTTGGAATAGGTATTCGATATTTTTTTATCTCATCCATACTTAATAACTCAGTGGAACTACCCCAAGAATTAAATTTTGCCCATCTTGAATATTCAGCACGGGAAAACCAAAGGTTTAGATACTTTGGTAATAAGATATTTATATGAGAAGGTTTAATTCTAAATGCAGTATTGTTCCAACTTATGATACATTTTGAGGATCTTGTATATATAGCAATAGCATCAGCACTTCTCGGATTATATACAAAATCATTTTCTTCTATTACTGTAAATTTTGATAAATCATTTCCAGAGGAATCTGCTTTTGTAGGGATAATTTCTTTATTCTTCGATACCCCCATCACTTGATTAACAGTATATCTCTTATGTATATTTTTTTCCGTTACTTCAATTAAATAATCACCTATTTCAACAGATGGAATTTTTTTTCTTAAATTCTCAATATAAGCATCACAAACAAATTTTAAATCATCAAGTCCATTTTCATATGCTTTTTGGTTTGCTACTAAAGCGTTATAAACATCCACGTATTTTTGTTGTATTTCTATACTTGGAACTTCAATTTTTAAATCACATAAATCTTCAAATGAGAAAGTCTCTCTGGCTGAACCCCATGAATGAAATCTTGAAATTCTATCAAATTCTGGTCTATTGAAAAATATATATAAATATTCTGGTAAGAGTTGATTTTGGTCTTTAACACTAAAAGAAACATAGCTTGAAGATACAATATATGTTTCTTCTGTATCATTAAAAGCCATTGAAACCTTCTCTCCATTTCTTGAAGTCACAGTAACATAAGCAAAGTGCTTTGGTCTAACAACTAGATACGGTCTTAATGATACATTTTTTAAATTTGCTTTTGTTTCAATAAATATTTTATTTATGCTAATACCTTTAACATCAGATTCTCCATATTTTAAATCAGTATTTTTCTCTTCGTTAAGTTCAATATAATCCCCTAGTCTATTCAACATTATAACCAATCCCTTCAAAAGCTTTTTTTAACATTTTTTGAGTTCTTTTTTCTTCTTCTAATAATTCCTTCATTTCCTTTTGAATACGGGACATTTCCTTTTCATAATCTATATCTAAGTCTCTATCAATAAATTCAATATATTTTGAAGGAACTAGAGAATAATCTTTTGCTGCTAATTCTTCTTTTGTCACAGATTTACAAAGTTCTGGAATATCTTGATATTTATTTCTATCTATATCTTGCCAATTATTATAGATAGATTTAATTTCTTGAATTTGATCCTCAGTAAATGTTACATATTTTTTCTTAAATTTATTTTGATTCCATGTTCTAAGATCTACAAATAGAATTTCTCCTTGTCTATCTCTTAGTTGCCTACCATTAAGTTCTCTTTCTTTCTTGTTATTGTTAACAATCCAAATCGTAACTGAAATATCAGTTGAATAAAACATTTCTCTAGGAAGAATCATAATTGCTTCAATTTTATCTTCTTCAATTAGTTTTTGTCTAATGGATTGTTCTGCGCTCAAAGCACCATTAGCTAATAGGAAGGCAGCAATTCCATTGTTTACATCAAGCTTATTAATGATATGTAAAATCCAAGCATAGTTAGCGTTGCTTTCAGGTGGAGTTATAATTTCTCCTCCTAAAGTAAATTTGCAATTTTCCCCAGTTGGTGAGTACCATTCTTTTAAGTTAAATGGTGGATTCGCAAGTATATAATTCATTTTTTTGTCTTTATGTAAATCTTCAGTAAAAGTAGAAATAGCCTTGTTTCCTAGATCATTTGGAATACCTCTAATTGCTAAATTCATCTTTGCTAGTTTATATGTAGTTGAATTCTCTTCTTGTCCAAAAACAAAAAGTTTTGCTTTATCTTTTTGATGTGCTTCCAAAAATTTATAGGACTGAACAAACATTCCACCACTACCACAACATGGATCATATATTCTTCCGCTATATGGTTCAATTAATTCAGTTAATAATTCAACAATTGGTTTAGGGGTATAATACTCTCCTGCTTTTCCTTCATAGATTGAAAAAATAGAAAGGAAATATTCATATACACGACCAATTAAATCTTTGTCATGAAAATTATTTTCGGAAATCTTATTTATTTCATCGATTAATGATTTAAGTTTACTTGTTTCTAAATTTAAAGGTGTATAGAAATTTAAATCAAGCGCGCCTTTTAATGATGGATTAGCATCTTCAATATCTTTCATTGCTTGATCAATAATAGTAGCTATATTGCTCTTTGAAGCATTATTAACAATATATTCCCATCTAGATGTTTCGTTTAAATAGAATACATTTTGACTTAAATAAAATTGAGGCATTTCCAAATACATTTCATCAAAATCAGGAAGATTCCTAATTTCTTCTTGTCTTTTTGTAAACTTATCTCCTACAAATTTTAAGAAAACTAATCCTAAAACAGCTTTTCTATTATCTGACTTTTCTTTTGTTCTTAGAATATTTGCGCATTTCCACAAAATAGCTTCTAACCCTGTGCGCTTTTCTTTTTTTAATTCATTGAAAATTAATGCTTCAATATCACTTGTAGATTCTTCTTCATCAATTATGGAACCTTTATACTTTTTCAATGTATCCTTTATTGCTTTATATGCCATAGAAATATCTGATTCACTATCAAACTTTTCTTCTACTTCTGATAATAGATTGGCAGATGTAACTGTAATTCCTTTTGAATCAGACTGTTCTAATAGTTCTATTAAATAATCTTTAAAAACCTTTTGTGTAATTTTTTTCTTTTTTGGTGTTATTTTTGTTGACATAATCTTCCTCCTCTAATTTAAAATTTGTAGCATTATAATTTATACATTTTATTCAATGATTTTATATGTAATAAAGAGAGAGTTTAATTTTCTCTTTATCTTTATAGTTGGCACATGTTTGTCTTTTTCCCATCTATTAACAGTCGAAAAAGAAACTCCCAGCATTTCTGCCAATTCACTTTGTGAAATTATAAGTTTTTCCCTTAGTTCTTTTATCAACTTTGCATAGTCCATATAATTACCTCACAAACTTATTCTCTTGACATCATTATAGCACTTTTATGACAAAAATACTATATGGTTTTATAAAATGAATAAAAGTTATTTAAAATGAATAATATTTCAACTACTTTTTAATAAAATGTTAGAAGTCAAGAAAAATATTACCAAAAAAGATAATGTTAATATAATTTAATAAAAATAAAAAATCAAAGTTACGGTTTTAATTAATAAAATTATTTATAGTCAACCTTTAATTATAAAGTTCAATAAAGTTTAGAAATAATTAAAATGTGTATATATAAAATAATTAAAAAGCTCTAACATGTGACTTTAATCACTAGCTAGAGCATTTTTCACCTTAAATTATGATATATTAATTCGTTTTTCTATCCTTATCCCTTAACACAACTGAATTTATTGTATCAAAGTAATTGTTCTGTTATGGTGGAGATAAGGGGACTCGAACCCCCGACCTCTAGAGTGCGATTCTAGCGCTCTCCCAACTGAGCTATATCCCCACATGGCGGAGGAGAGGGGATTCGAACCCCTGCACCATTTCTGGCCTA
>DUUN01000795.1 GCA_012841535.1 Gallicola sp.
GGAATAATATATATTTTCCAAATAAGAAATATATATTTTGGAAATTTTAATACTGAAGAAACAGTTTAAAGGAGCAAGTATGGAATTAATTATAAATAAATTAAAAAAATATTTTAAGGATGTAAAAGCAGTAGATGATGTTAGCTTGAATTTAACTAAAGGCGTATGGGGGCTTTTAGGAGCTAATGGTGCAGGTAAAACCACTTTAATTAGAATGCTAGCAGGAGTTTCAACTCCGGATTCTGGACAGATTTATTACGACGGAATAGATATAGGTATTTTAAAAGAAAAATATAGGGACAAATTAGGTTACTTACCCCAACATTTTGGATACTATCCACATTTTAACGTAATTGATTATTTAGAGTATATTTCATCTTTAAAAGGGTTAAGTAAAAAGGAAAGTAAATTAAAAATAGATGAATTACTTTATAACCTTAGGTTGGAAGAAGTAAGAAAGAAGAAAATAAGTAAACTTTCCGGAGGAATGAAAAGAAGGGTTGGAATTGCACAGTCACTTTTAAATGAACCGGATATTTTAATTTTAGATGAACCGACAACAGGGTTAGACCCTGGCGAAAGAGTTCGTTTTAGAAAGATGATAACAGAATATGCCCAAAATAGAATTGTTTTAATATCTACCCATATAGTTTCAGATGTAGAAAATATTGCAGAAAAAAATGCTATTATGAAAAATGGGAAAATAATAAAAGTTGGAACAACAGAGGAATTAATTATAGACATGAAGGGAAAAGTTTGGGAAATGAAAATTCCAACAAAAAATTTAAATGTATATGAAAAATCTTTAAAAGTTGTAAATATAAGAAATGAGGAAAATGGAGAGGTTACCTTACGATATATTTCAGAAAATGAAACCATGGAAAATGCAAGGGAAGTATATCCAAGGTTAGAGGATTTATATCTTTATCTTTTTGATGAAAAGAGGGACATAGATGATTAGAATAATAGGACTTGAATTAAAAAAACTTTTAAAGAATAGGTTAAATTGGATATTAATACTTGTTCCTATATTGATTTCCATAATGTTATCTTCTTTTGCAATAGATGATAGCTATATAGAATATCCAAATGGAGAAAGTGCATTTAGCAGTTTATCAAGTGAGGAAATAGTAAATAAAATTGAAGAATCAAATAGAAATATACCTAAGAATATTACATCTGATGTAATAAGGGAGGCTTTTGAAAAATATCATAAAATTTTAGAAGATTATAGTGGTAAGGAAGAAAACATTCCAAATAATGTATATTTAGAAAATATTTATCCCATTGAAAAAATATTAAAACTAGTTCAAAGTATACATATTGAAAAAGGAGAATATAGGGACTTAGATGATATTTCCTTTGAAGAAGCAGAAAACTTTTATGAAAATAGGAAAAAACAACTAAACAAATTGCATTTAGAAGAATATAGTGAAAAATCTTCAATATATAATAAAATTATGGACTTAAACAGAAAGGTGGAAGAGCCATTTTATTATGAATATGGATTTTCAAAGTTAGAGTTTTTAACAATTATTATTATAGTGGCGACTTTATCGAGTATAGTAATTTCTACACCTGTTTTTTCAAACGAATATGAAACAGGTTCCGATGAAATACTTCGTTCAACTAAAAATGGGAAAAGAAAGCTAGTAATTGGGAAAATCTTAAGTACATTATCTATTAATCTTTTTATGTTTGTATGTTCAATATTGTTATTTTTAATTATTGTTAATAGTAGATATGATTGGCAAGGGTTAAATACTTCTGTCCAGATGATTGTTGGAGGTTTGAATTATAGTCCCTTGAGAGTTTTAGATATTCA
>DUUN01000240.1 GCA_012841535.1 Gallicola sp.
ACTTTTGTTCATTGTAGACTTGTTTTGTGATGAATACAAAGCTACAATTATTAGTACGACGGGCAAAACTCAAATTTGCCCGCGTACTTTTTCTAAAAAGTTTTTATCGGACAACAGTGAAAATAAATGAAAATGTAGGGTTTTATTATTTCAAGATTTTAGATGACAAAGGTCTTAAAGTCAAAGATGAAGTTATAGAAAATCTTGAAAAACTATTCTACAAAAGAATGTATGAGAAAACTGAGCTGCTAAACAAGTATCTCGTGGAAGCCGGAAGTAGTTTGAATAAACTTATGCGAGCTTATCCTAATATAGCAAGCCGGTTGTTAATGAAGTTAGTAGGTTTTCGTCAAAAGCGGTTAAATGTCTCAGGACGATTCCCCATATACATGGATGAGAACTCTTTACTTCATATTATGACACGTCATGTAGAAGGTTATAAATTCAATAACCACTTTGAGAAAAAAATCAATTTTCAATGGGTGGAAGAAGATGTAAGTATGGTTATAAATAAAGTTATAGAAGAGATCGATGACGAATATCAAATATTCAGAACACAAAATCCAACATCACGTTATAGCCGATTTAATGATCAAAGTGTGTATTTTGAAGGTGATTACTACACCTTGCATATAGAGCCAAATGGCAGAATAAGTACTTTGTATAAGAACAAAAAATTGGAACAGTAATTATATCTGTAGTGCTGATCACTATTTTTTCAAATAAACTATCAAAAAGTGTATTTTATGTTTTCCGTAGTTATACCACTTTATAACAAAGAATTAAGTATAATTAATACAATTCAATCAGTACTAGATCAAACATTTCAAAATTTTGAGATTGTTGTGGTTAATGATGGCTCAACAGATAGAAGTGTTGAAATGGTTGAACAGTTTAATGACCCCAGAATACGAATAATAAATAAATCTAATGGTGGTGTTTCATCTGCTAGGAATAGAGGAATACAAGAAGCCAAATATGAATTAGTCGCATTTCTAGACGCAGATGATTTTTGGGAGCCAGAATATCTTTATGAAATGATTAAATTAATTAAAGAATTTCCACAAGCAGCCATTTGGGGATGTAGTTATGATTTTTATTCTAATGATAATTACCATAACAATAATAATATTGAATTAGATCCTTTCTATAGAAAGGAAATATTAAATTATTTTGAAATGGCAAAAACAGATATGTTATTTTGGTCTTCTGCCGTAATTATTAATAAATCTAAGGCAATTAAAATAGGAGGTTTCGATGAAAGAATTTCAATAGGTGAAGATCTTGATATGTGGTTAAGATTAATATTAAATTACCCACCCCCAGTTTATTATAATAAAATATTGACCCACTATAATTTAGATGCTCCAAATAGAGCAATGAATCGTAAACATAATTATTCAAATAGTTTTTTATTTTATATTGATAAGTTTAAACATTGGAGAAAATTAAATAACGATTTTGCTGAATTCATAAATCTATACTTATGTTTTAGTTTTATAGATTTATTTACATATTATGATACTAATAAAAAAATAATAAAAAACCACAAAAATAAAATCGATTCCAAATACATCTCACTTAAGTGGAAAATATATTTAAAACTTCCATATTTGTTGAAAAAGATATTGGCACATTTACATGTCAAAAAAAGACAATAATTTAAGAAGTATAAAGCTAGATGTGAGTATTAAGAATATTGTTGTAATTATAATTTTATATAGAAAAACGAGGAATGAAAAAGAAGGTAAAGTTATTTATTTTTATCTCAATTATTTGTTCACACTTTTCGTGTAATACTATATTTGAGACGCCAGAAGAATTTGAATTTCTACAGAATAATAATTGGAAATTAATATGGGAGGAAAATTTTAATGAATCTTTAATTGATTCTGCTTATTGGTCAAAAACGCCACGAATTGATCACGCTTTGTGGGCTATGCATATGACAGAAAATGACACTTGTTACTCTTTCGAAAATGGTGCTCTTGTTCTGAAGGGTTTTACAAATAATTTTTTAAAAAGTGATCAAATACCTTTTTTAACAGGTGGTTTACAAACTAAAGGGAAAAAAATTATTACTACTGGCAGAGTTGAAGTAAGAGCTAAAATGAATAGAGTTAACAATGCTTGGCCAGCAATTTGGTTGTTAAATGATGATAGAAAATGGAAAGGAGAGATTGATATAATGGAAACATTCGATAATTATCCGTCTAATAATTTTATTACTCAGTCTGTACATTCTATTTATACTATAGATCTTGGCATCAAGACTAATCCTATACATTTAGTAAGAAATACAGTGCAAAACAAATCTGAATATAATAT
>DUUN01000315.1 GCA_012841535.1 Gallicola sp.
ATTTGGAACATTTTTAATAGCTTTAGGAATAAATGTATTCTTTATTCCCTATGGAATTGTATCAGGCGGCATGAATGGAGTTAGTGTCATACTATTTCATATTTTAAAAATTTCACCGGATATTACCCTATTTGTTTCAAATTTTCCCCTATTATTACTTAGTATTTTATTTTTAGGTAAGAAGTATACAGTAAATACGATTTTCTGTTCCTTTTTGCTTCCTGTATTTGTTAAACTAATAAATAATATTCCTGTATTTCAAGGGGATACTATACTAGCATCAATTTTTGGCGCTTGTATTACAGGACTTGGCATCGGTCTTGTTTTTAAAGGCGGAAGCTCCACTGGAGGCACAGCTATTATTCAACAGATAGTACATAAATACTTTAAAATTCCACTAAGTTTTGCTGTTATTTTAATTGATGGTCTTGTGTTACTAGGTGCATTTTTCTTTTTTGATCTTTCAACAGGATTATACTCTATAATTTCTCTATTTATAATCGGAAAAATGGTAGATATTACTCAAATGGGTGGTCGTCCTGCTAAAACTGCTATAGTCATAACAAACCAAACTGAAGAACTAATTCATAAATTAACAGTTCCTCTCTATCTTGGTGTTACTATTCTAAAGGAAAAGGAGCATATAATAGGGAGGATAAGGATATATTACTATGTACTTTCCCAGAAAAAACAATTATTGATGTTAAAAATGCCATCTATAGTATAGATCCTAAGGCTTTCTGTATTTTAATCGATACAAAGGAAGTCCTTGGAAATAGATGGCAGGATTATCTTGAAATATAATATATTCACTACTTTGAATATATTATATATGTATAGGGTATCTTTAATAGTGATGATAAAACTAAGGAGGTTTTATTATGACAATAAAAGTTGGAATAAATGGTTTTGGTAGAATAGGAAGATTGGCTTTTCGTAGAATTAGAGAAGTTTCAAGTGATATTGAAGTTGTTGCAATTAATGACCTAACAAGTCCTAAATTATTAGCACACTTATTACAATTTGATTCAACTCATGGAAGATATCCTGGAGAAGTTACAGCAACTGAAAACTCCATAATAGTTGATGGGAAAGAAACAGTTGTTTATGCAGAACCAGATGCTAGTAAAATTCCTTGGGTTAAGGAAAATGGTGTAGATATTGTTTTAGAATGTACTGGTTTTTATACTTCTGAAGAAAAAGCTCAAGCACATATTGACGCCGGCGTTAAAAAAGTTGTAATTTCTGCTCCAGCAGGACCAATGAAAACCATAGTTTATAATGTAAATGACGATATTTTAAATAGTGACGATAAAATAATTTCAGCTGGGTCCTGTACTACAAACTGCCTAGCTCCTATGGCATATGCTTTAAATAAGGAGTTTGGCATTGAAGTTGGTACAATGACTACTGTTCATGCCTATACTTCCACTCAAATGGTTTTAGACGGACCTGTAAGAGGTGGCAATTTAAGAGCAGCACGTTCTGCAGCAGATAATATTATTCCACATTCAACAGGAGCAGCTAAAGCTATTGGTTTAGTTATTCCTGAATTAAATAGCAAATTACAAGGTCACGCTCAAAGGGTTCCTGTAGTAGATGGTTCTTTAACTGAACTTGTAACTATATTAAAGAAGAAAGTAACTGCTGAAGAAGTAAATGAAGCAATAAAGAAACATACTATTGACAATCCTTCCTTTGGTTATGAGGAAAGAGAAATAGTTTCTACCGATATTATTGGTAGCACCTACGGTTCTGTTTTTGATCCTACTCAAACAGAAGTAACTTCAGCTGGAGATTACCAATTAGTTAAAACTGTTTCATGGTATGACAATGAATATGGTTTTACTTGTCAAATGGTAAGATTATTGGAAAAATTCATGAATTTATAAAGCTAAATATTAGTATTTAAAAACTGCCACTTGGCAGTTTTTTTATTTTAAATCCTTTAAATCACTTTAATGTAATAAATTATAATTTAACTAAGTATTTTATTTATTTCTTTTTATTGATAATTATGTTACAATTTACTTATAATATAGAAACGTATTACTTAGGTTTTATATATAAAATTACTTACGAAGGTGTAAAATGAAGTTTTTTAAGAAAAACGAAATTATAAATCTTATTTATATGATAATTGGAACTTTTTTAATAGCTTTAGGCATAAATATGTTTTTTATTCCCTACGAAATAGTTTCAGGTGGAGTAAATGGTATAAGTGTAATACTTTACCATATTTTCGGCATTTCTCCCGATAAAACTCTGTTTTTTTCCAACTTTCCACTTATTATTTTAAGTTTAATTTTTTTAGGAAAAAAATATACCCTTAATACTATTTTTTGTTCATTTTTACTACCTGTATTTGTTCGATTAATAATAAATATACCTCCCTTTGTAGGAGATACGATTTTAGCATCTATCTTTGGTGGAATTATTACAGGTTTAGGAATTGGTTTAACCTTTAAAGGTGGTAGTTCAACTGGTGGAACTGCTATTCCTGAACAGATTATTCATGATTATTTAAGAATTCCACTAAGTACATCGGTACTATTAGTAGACGGATTTATCTTATTAGGAGCTTTTTATTTCTTTGACCTATCATCAGGATTATACTCCCTAATATCATTATTTATTATTGGAAAAATGGTTGATATAACTCAATCAGGTGGGCAACCGGCAAAAACCTGTATTGTTATTTCAAATAAAACTGATGACCTAGTTCATGAATTAACCGGACCCTTATATTTAGGAGTAACTATTTTAGATGGAAAAGGAGCCTATACCGGAGATAGAAAAGAAATTTTACTATGTACTTTTCCTGAAAAAACTATTTTAGCTGTAAAAAATGCCATATATAGAATTGATCCTAGTGCCTTTTGTTTAGTTTTTGATACTAACGAAGTTCTTGGAAATAGATGGAAATCACATTTAATAAAAGAAAATAATTTGTTGAAATTAAAAAATAATTAGGTAATCTTATTAATTTACCTAATTATTTTAATTTTTAATTAAAGAATAAATACATGCTATAGCAATTACTAATATAATAAGAATTAATGTTTGAAATTGTCTTTTAATATAATTTTTATAGTTCATCTTCCTCCTCCTAAAAGCTATGTTAGTAAAAGTTTGTAGATTTTTTCATTTTATAAACTACTCTATGTAACTTAGTCTTCCTTTTTAGCTATTTCTTACCATTATAATATAATCAAAAAAATACTAGGTCAATAGTATTTGATAACAATTATCATTTACTAGGCTAATAATGACTTTTTTGTAATATTTGTAATTTCAGTCATGATTTATATAGTATGTAAAGTAAAATTAATTCTAATTTCCAGAACATACGTTTATGTTTTTCTTCTTTATTGATATAATTAAAGTAGGTGAATAGTATGAATGATGATTTGAATTTTTTACATATAGATTTAGATGCTTTTTTCGCTTCTGTTGAAGAACTTGACAACCCTTCCCTTAAAGGAAAGCCAATGGTTGTTGGTGGTAGAAGTCAAAGAGGTATTATTACCACTGCAAATTATGAGGCTAGAAAATATGGCCTTCATTCAGCTATGCCTATTTTTAAAGCAAAAAAACTTTGCCCCCATGTTATTATTGTTCCTACTAGACATGACAAATATGAGGAAATGAGTAAAAAAGTCTTTGCAATTCTTTACAAATACTCTAATCGTATTGAAAAAATGTCCATTGATGAAGCTTGTATGGATATTTCTCATATTAATTTAAATCCTACTGTACTGGCAAAAAAAATACAAAAAGATATTTTCAAAAATACAGGACTTACTGTTTCCATTGGTATAAGTTATAATAAATCCCTTGCTAAAATGGCTTCCGATTGGAATAAGCCTCAAGGAATTAAAATAATAACAAGGAATATGGTTCCCGGTATTCTTCTAAACCTACCTATTGGTAAAATTGCCGGAATTGGTAAAAAATCCGAGGAAAAATTTCATAAAATGGGAATTTATACAGTAAAGGATTTAATGCAAATAAATAAGGAAATGTTGGAATATCATTTTGGTAAACTTGGACTGGTTATTTATGACAGAATACGAGGCATTGACAATAGAGAAGTCGAAACTACCAGAAAAAGAAAAAGCATAGGAATTGAAAGAACTTTTTCAGAGGATATTGACAATAAAGACGATATTAAAAATAAAATTCTTGAATTTTCCATGGATTTATCCAAGGAATTAAAGTCAAGAAAAATAATAGGAAAAACCATTTCTATAAAAATAAAATTTAATGACTTTAAGGTTATTACCCGTAGTATTACTTTAGAAAATCCTAGAAATGACTTTGAGGAAATTTATCATAATGCTTGTTATTTACTGGATAATATTAAACTGGAAAAACCTATAAGACTGCTAGGAGTTACTATGGCAAATTTACAAAAAGATAATATAAGGCAATTAAGTTTTATGTAAGAAAGGATAATCGATGACAAAAATAGTTCAATGTATACCTAATTTTAGTGAAGGAAAAAATTTAACAACAATTAATAAATTAGTCGAAGCTGCAAAATCCACTGCTAGTGTTTTTCTTCTTGACTACTCTTCAGATGAAAACCATAATAGGTCTGTATTTACCTTAATAGGTTCCCCGGAAGGCATTGAGGACGTTGTTATTAAACTTTGTAAAGTTGCAAGGGATAATATAGATATGACTAAACATACCGGTAAACATCCAAGAATGGGCTCAACAGATGTTATAGCCTTAGTTCCAATTAAAAATGTTACTATGGAAGAAACAATTAAATTGTCTGAAAAAATTGGAAAAAGAATTTATAATGAATTATCTATACCGGTTATGCTCTATGCAAATTCTGCAAAAAATGAAAATAGATATAATTTAGCCAGTATTAGAAAAGGCGAATTTGAAAATATGGCAAAGAAATTATTAAAAGAGGAATGGACTCCAGATTTTGGAGAGAGTAAAATACATCCTACAGCCGGTATTACAGCAGTTGGTACAAGAAATCCCATGATTGCCTTTAATGTAAATTTAAATACCAATAACTTGGAAATAGCAAACAATATTGCAAAAATAATAAGGGGTTCAAGTGGTGGTTTTAAAGATTGTAAGGCAATTAGTCTTTTCTTAGAAGATAAAAATATAGTACAAGTTTCTATAAATATGATGAACTATAATAAACTCCCACTTTATAGAGTTTTTGAAATTATAAAATTTGAAGCTAAAAAATACGGCGTTACTGTTTTAGAAAGTGAAATAGTTGGAATAACCCCTGGAAAAGCATTAGTTGATTCAGCTATCTATTATTTACAAATGAATAATTTTAACTATAGTAGCCAGGTTTTAGAAAATTATTTATTTGATTAGATTTAAGTAATTTAAAATACAAGAGCGCTTAAACTAACTCTTGTATTTTAAATATCTTATTCTATTTATATCTGATTATAAACATCTATTTTTTTCATTTTAATTTGTTTCAAATAATATAAAACTACTATGACTGCAACTATGCCAACGCAGAAATTACTTATTAGCATTGCCCAACCTAAGGCTACTGGGCCTAAGTTTGTAAAGTTAATTATATATAATAATACTGGCAATCTAAATAAAAATAGTCTTAAAAAGTTTATTACAAAAGTTATTTTAGTTAACCCAATTCCGTAAAATAAACCAATAACACCATCAGTTATAGCTAAAGTAACAAACCCTAAATATTCAAGTCTAAATATCTGTTTTATTAATTCGAAAAATTCTAAATCTCCCTTTGCAAATAATCCTATTATTTTATCCATAAAAAATGTATAAAATAATATACCTAATATTGCTAATCCAATCTGATAAACTAATGACTTTTTCATTACTTCTTTAGCTCTATTCCAATTATTGTTTCCAATATTTTGACTAATTAATGTAGATTCTGCATCTTGAATTGCTGAAAACATTATTGTTACTATTCCACTTAAGGTATTTGATATACCTAATGCTCCTGCTGCCAATTCCCCATAAAAAGTTCCTATTGAATTAACCATTATTTTACCTGCAAAAAATGAACCTTTCTCTACAAAAATTGGAAGAGATAGTCTAGCCATATTTTTCAATATTTTTGCATTTAATTTTGTACTGAATATATTTATTTTAATTCCTATTTTATCGTATTTAATTTCTCTAATAGCTATAAATGTTATTATTAGCTGACTTAATAATGTTGATACAGCTAACATAATTATTCCTAATCGAAGTATATATACAAATATGTAATTTAAAATTAATTTTATTGTTAATACTATTAAGTTTAAAAACAATATTTTTTTATTATTGGCTGTTGCCTTAATAATTGCTATATAGGCATTGTTAAAAAACAAAATTGGCAAATATATCATACTCGTTACATAATATTCTAAGGAGATATCCAAAATACTATCAGGAGTATTTAGCAATTTTAAAATATTTTTTGAAAATGGCAAAATTATTATTAAAAGCAAGAAACTCATAATTATAGAAATCAAGAATAATTGATTTGAATATTCACTAGCCTTTTTACTTTTTCCACTTCCTATAAATCTAGATATGAAAATTGTTCCCCCAATAGATAAAGAAGTACTTATGGCAAAGGTAATATTATTAACCTGACCGACTATACTAATTGCAGAAACTGCCGTCGCTCCAATTTCTCTAGCCATTAATGAATCAAAAAAACTTACTAATTGTAAAAATAGATTATAGACAATCAAAGGAAATGAAACTGACAATATTACCTTCCATACATTTCCATTTAAAATATAGTTCTTTTTTAACTGCTCTTTCTTTTCCATACTAACTCCAATACCTAAACAAAGGATAAGAATAAAGCAAAAACTTTATTATTATCCTTATCCTTTAATAATCCTCTATTATTTTTTCCAAATACCTCTTACTAGAATGAAAAGTTTCTTCTGTTGCATTTTCCAATAATATGTCTATATCCGGTTTATAGTCTAGCATTTTCTTTAGAATGAATTTATAATCTAGGTCTCCTGTTCCAGCTGGTAAAGTTTTTATTAACTTTCCATCTTCTCCCATTTTAAAATCCTTAGCATGCATTATCTCTATTTTATTACCATAGAATTCAAATACTCTTGTAAATATTTCTCTTTGATTTTTATAATTATTTTCATCTAGCATATTTACAGGATCAAATATAACAACTAAATTTGGTGAATCTAAAATATCCAAAGCTGCCTTCATCATATATTCATTATTAATAGTGTCAATACTAACAGCTTCCAAAGCTATAAAAACTCCAAAACTCTCTGCAACTTTTAAAGCATCTTGCATGAAATTTATTAAATATTTAAATTGTTCTTCTCTAGTAAAACATTCTTTCATATGTCCTGTTTCTGTCCCAACAACATAGGCATCTAATTGTCTCGCATATCGTAAATGTTCTTTAAATTTCACCAGTTCCGCATCTCTTTTTTCTTGTGTTTCCGCTGCAGGATCAATATAGCATCCCAGTACTGCCACCGATACTCCATTATCCTTTAATGATTTATTTATTCTCCTAATTAATCCCTGATTTAAAATTCCCTCTTTATATTTAAAACCCTTTATTGCTTTTTGAAAGGCTAATTGAATTGTAGTAAAGTCTCTTTTAATTACTTCACTACCTATATTATCTATGTCAAAATTTCCTACATCATGTAATCTAACACCTATCATAATAATATCATCCTCCTATTTTTCAATTAGCTCTTCTACATTTTCTATTTCTAAATGCTCTCCCTCAATATTTTCAAACACAACATTTTCTAAATATAATTTCTTTATATTTAAACCCATAATTCCTCTTTTTGAAACTTTATCTTGGAATGATAACATCTCTGGATATGCTGGTCTTGCATCTTCTCTAAAACTAAATTTAACATTTTTTAAACTAATTTCTTCTACCATTTTTTCAGGAAGTCCATATATAAAAGCTGAACAGGCATTTAAGTTTCTACATTCCACATCTTCTAAGTATAAGCTCTTTATATGTGGAGTTCTTTCATCTATTGGAAGTTTTTCTTTTGACCATACATATTCACTTTTACCATCAGGATCACAGCAGAAATAAAAAGAATTTAATGCTATTGCTGTATCCACATCATCCATAATAACATTTTTCATTTTTATATTTTCTATAACTCCCCTTATTCCTCTTCCTCTTCTGGTTTTTACTCTAAAACCTCTATCTGTTCCCTTAAAAAAGCAATTTTTAATTGTTACATCTTTTATTCCACCAGACATTTCACTTCCCATTGTAACTGCACCATGACCATCTTCCATAAAACAATTTTCTATTAAAACATTTTCTGTTGTTTCTTTAGTTTCCATGGCAAAATCAAATTTTCCTGACTTTAATGCTACGCAATCATCCCCTACAGAGAAATGAACTCCTTTAATTAAAACATCCTTACAAAATTCTGGGTCTAATCCATCTGTATTAGGAGCATCTTTAGGATTTTCAACATACAAATTAATAAATTCTAATTTTTTAGATAAAACTGGATGTATTGTCCAAGAAGGAGAATTTTTTACATTTATATCCATTAGTGTAATATTTTTACTATTTAAAATGCTTATAAGCCTTGGTCTCCAGGCAATATTAAAAGTTTCAAAATCCTTCCACCAATTTTCATATGAAGCCATTCCATTAATGCTACCTTGTCCAAATACAGATACATCACTGGATTCTACGATATTTAAAGTTCCAGCAAAACACTGTCTTGTAATACCTTCCCATGTTCCTAAGTATAGTCTATCTTCATTTTTTTCTATATTACTAGGAAATATAGGAAGATTTTCTCTATTTCCAACTGAAATAAGCTCAGCATCTTTATCAATATATAAATCTACTCCTGATTTCATAAATAGAGATGTTATATTATATTTACCTTTATTTATTTCAACTAGTGAGCCTTTTGGTGCAACATTAATTGCCGTTTGAATATAAATAGTATCATCCTCTATTCCATTCCCTTTTGCACCAAATTCTGAAATATCCAAAACAAATTTATATTCTTTCGTTTTGAAAATAATTTCTTCACTATTTTTTGTAGAGGATTCTAGTTTTATTCTGTATTCTGTATCCTCGTCTAAACCATAAATCGAATTAACATTTTTTGTAGTTTTTAAAGCTACTTCGTCATTAATAAGTACTGTTATTTCTTCATCATTAAAATAACAATTATTATTTAATAATTCAAAAGTAACAGAACGATCTGTTACTTTTAAAATTTTGTATTTTATCATATTACCTACCCTTTATTTCATACCTGTTGAAGATACACCATCAACAAAGTATTTTTGTCCTAAGAAAAATACTAGTAAAGATGGTATTAATGCTATTACGGACATTGCCAATACTGATGACCACTGTACAGATGTTGTAGCATCCATGGACATTTTTAGTGCTATTGATATTGGATACTTTCCTACGGAAGATATATATATTAATGGTCCTAAGAAGTCATTCATTGTCCACATAAACTGGAATAATCCTGCTGAAATCATAGATGGCTTTATAATTGGAACCAATACATATATTAAAGTTTGTAGCGAATTACATCCATCAATTTTTGCTGCCTGTTCCAAATCTGTTGGCAGTCCTTTTATATATTGAACTATCATGAATACGAAGAACCCCTCCGTCGCAAAGGCGGCGGGTACTACTAGTGGTTTAAAAGTATCTAACCAGTTAAACTGTTTAAACATTAAATATTGTGGTATTCTCAACACTAAGTTTGGTAACATTAGCGTTGCAATCAATAAGGCAAAGAATATTTTCTTGCCTGGAAAGTCAAATCTGGCAAAAGCATATGCTGATAATGTTGCTGAAATTACTGTTAAGATTACCTTTGGTATTGCTATCATTAATGAATTGGAAAAATACCTTGCAAATGTATATTCAGTAGATGTCTCCCAACCTTTTACATATCCACTAAAATCTAATTTCTTTGGAATAATACCTATTGAAGTAAATATTTCAGAATTTTCCTTAAATGATGAACCTATCATCCAAAGTAGTGGATAAAGCATTATTAAACCTACTAATATTAATACTGTATATCTAATGGTTTTATTAATTGTATTTTTAAATTTTCTTTTCTTTTCCGCTTTTTCAAAATCATATTTTTGTTCTATATTTTTCATTATTCGTCACCACCATCATAATAAACCCAGTATTTTTCAGTTTTAAATACCAACACAGTCATAACCATTATTACTAGGAATAAGAACCATGCCATTGCACTAGCATATCCCATATCAAAATATTTAAATGCACTATCATAAATATATAGTGGGAATAAATATGTAGAATTTAAAGGTCCTCCTCCTGTAATAATATATGGTCCATTAAACTCTTGAAATGCTTGTATTAATTGCATAATAAAGTTAAAGAATATTGTTGGACTTATCATTGGAACTGTAATTTGGAAAAATTGTTTCCATTTTGATGCCCCATCAATTCTTGCTGCTTCATATAAATAATCTGGTATTGACTGTAAGGCTGATAAAAATATTACCATTGGTGACCCAAACTGCCAAATCCTAAGTAAGGATAATGTCACTAAGGCATATTTCTCACTATTTAACCATGGAACAGGACCTATTCCAAAATTATCTAAAATCATATTAATAATACCTGTATCTGCAAATAAAAATCTCCATAATACAGCTATTGCAACACTTCCTCCTAATATTGAAGGTAAGTAATAAGCAGTTCTAAATAAGTTTACACCTTTTAATTTAAAGTTTAAAATAAATGCAATAAATAATGCAAATATCAGTTTCAATGGAACTGTCATAAATACATATTTAATCGTTACTCCAAAAGATTTAATAAATGCAGGATCTTTAAACATCCTTATAAAATTATCAAATCCTATAAATTTAGGTGCAGTTATTAAATCGTACTCAGTAAAACTAAGAACTAAAGATGCTAAAAAAGGAAATGCTGTAAAAACTATTAACCCTATTAACCAAGGTGTTAAATATATTAATCCTACCTTTTTCTTTTTCATAGGTAGATAACCTCCTATCTTATTAATAAGATAATCAGGCTAGAAAACTAGCCTTTATCCTATTTTACAGTTGCTAATTTTTGATTTACACCATCAATGATTTTCTTAGCTGCTTGTGCTTCATCAATTCTACCGTATCCTACTTCTTCAAGAGTTTCCTCATATAATTTCTTTAGTTGAGTATCTTCAAAATAAGGACTTATATCTTTTCCCTTATGCTCATAAGCTAATATATTTCCTTCATAAGCTATTCCTGTTAATAGTCCCTCATCCTCTAAAGTTTTTATAGCTTCTTTATTTACTGGAATTCCTCTATCTGTTTCCATAATTTTTACCGCTTCTGGATCTGACAATAAGAAGTTAACAAATGTTGCTGCCTCTTCTGGATGTTTTGTATTTTTACTAATAGCAAAAGCCATTGACAGTTTTGTTATTGCTGAATCACTATCTCCAAAGCCTTTTAAGTATGTTCCTGTAACTAATTCTTGACCTTCTGCTAAGGCTGAAACAAATTTATTAATTGAACTATCCCATTCATAAGTTCCTGCATATTTTCCTTCAATCCAACCTGGCATTTGATCTGCACTTACATTTCCTGCTCCAGCTAGATATTCAACAGATGGCATTGCTCCACCATCAACTAATGACATATAATTCTTTAATGCCTTAGTTAGTTCTTCTTCTGTGTACGCTACTTTATTATCTTCTATAAAAGTTTTTCCTGTTTCCTGTTCTGCAATATATAGAGTCATTAAGAATGATGAGTATGTATCTATATTAACAAATGGGAAAAAGTCTTCTCCTAATTTACTCTTCATATCTTTTGCTGCTTGTAATAACTCGTCAAATGTTGTTGGTATTTCAACTCCAGCTTTATCAAAGGTAGTTTTGTTCCAATAAAATACTCTACCTGTTTTAGCAACTGGCATTGCATTTAATACACCATTTTGAGTTACTAATTCTAGCATATCTTCATCATAATTTTCTAATTTTAAAATGTCTTTTACTTCATTTAAATCATAAAAACCTGAGCCATCTGCTGAATACTGGGTTAACCAGTTCCAGTTTACTTGCATTATATCTGCTTCTGTTCCACCAGCTATTTGAGTAGTTTGTTTTTCTTGATATCCATCCCAACCAGCATATTCTGCCTTTATTTTTATATTAGGATATTTTTCTTCAAATAGTTTTATAACTTCCAATGTTTTTTCATGACGGGAATCTCCTCCCCACCAGGAAAATCTTAATTCAACTTGATCGCCACTAGCTCCTTCAGATCCACCAGAACCTTTCTTCTTCTCACCACATGCTGTTAGTAATGGTAACATTAAAACCAACACTAATACTAAACTCAAAAATGTAATTTTTCTCTTTTTCATTATTATCCTCCTTATTTCTAAAATTATCCCAATTACTACTTAACAGATTCTAATTTATTATTTACAACTTCAATAATCTGTTTAGCTGCCTCATCTTCATTTATCTTTCCATATCCTAATTGATCCAAAGTCTCCTCATAGGACTTCTTTAATTGAGTATCTTCAAAATATGGACTTATGTCTTTACCCTTGTGTTCAAAAGCTAATTTATTTCCTTCATAAGCTATTCCTGTTAATAAACCTTCATCCTCTAAAGTTTTTATAGCTTCTTTATTTACTGGAATTCCTCTATCTGTTTCCATAATTTTTACTGCTTCTGGGTCTGACAATAGGAAGTTTATAAATGTAGCAGCTTCTTCTGGATATTTTGTATTTTTACTAATAGCAAAAGCCATTGATAACTTAGTCAACGCTGCATCATGAGTTCCAAATCCTGTTAAATACTCTCCCACAACTAACTCTTGACCTTCTGCTAAGGCTGATTCATATTTATTTATAGTACTGTCCCATTCATAAATACCAGCATATCTACCCTCTATCCAAGCTGGCATTTGATCCGCACTTACATTTCCTCCACCAGCTGTTTCTTCAACTGATGGTGAGATACCTGTTTTAACTAAAGACATACAATCTTTTAAAGCCTGTGATAATTCTTTTTCTGTATATGCTACTTCATTATTTTCTATAAAAGTTTTTCCTGTTTCCTGTTCTGCTATGTATAATGTCAATAAAAATGTTGAATAAGGACCAATACTAGCAAACGGATAGAAATTATCCCCTAGTTTTTCTTTCATATCTTCAGCTACTACTTTCAGCTCATCAAAGTTAGTTGGTATTTCAACTCCCGCTTTATCAAAGGTAGTTTTATTCCAATAAAATACTTTTCCTGTTTTGGCAACTGGCATTGCATTTAATACACCATTTTGAGTTACTAATTCTAGCATATCTTCATCATAATTTTCTAATTTTAAAATGTCTTTTACTTCATTTAAATCATAAAAACCTGAACCATCTGCTGAATACTGAGTTAACCAGTTCCAGTTTACTTGCATTATATCTGCTTCTGTTCCACCAGCTATTTGAGTAGTTTGTTTTTCTTGATATCCATCCCAACCAGCATATTCTGCCTTTATTTTTATATTAGGATGTTTTTCTTCAAATAATTCTATAACTTTTAATGTTTTTTCATGACGGGAATCTCCTCCCCACCAGGAAAATCTTAATTCAACTTGATCTCCACTTACACCGGTCGAAGTATTGCTTGTGTTCTTTTTCTTTTCTCCACAGGCTGTTAAAGTTGTCATTAACATAACCATTACTAAAAGCAAACTAATAAATCTATTTTTTTTGCTATTCATTGTTATCCTCCGTTTTAGTTTAGATTTACTTATAAAGTGATATTATCTTCAGTTTCCATGTCGAATATATGTATTTTATCTGCATCTATTCTAAAGTCAAATTCATCACCAATATTTAATCCCATACTGGTATTTGCTTCTTCTCTAGAAATTAACTTCATATCATTTATATGAAAATATATATATTCTTCATTTCCCATTCTTTCAATAACATCTATTAAGCCAGTTACAGTATTTTCTGTTCTTGTTTTTTCATATTTTACTGCTTCTGGTCTAAAACCTAACCATACTCTTTTACCAACATAGGATTCTACTTTTTTTGCCTTGTCATCATTTAAGTAAAGTTTAAAATCCTTACAATTTTTAACTCCCTCACAAGCTTTAATATTACAGTATATTCCATTGTTATCCTTCTCTAATTCTACTTCTAACATATTCATCATTGGTGAACCTATAAATGTAGCAACGAATTTATTTGCTGGATAATTGTATAAATTCATTGGAGTATCAACTTGTTTTATAACCCCTGTCTCCATAACACAAATTCTATCCCCCATAGTCATTGCTTCTACCTGATCATGAGTAACGTATATCATAGTTGCAGGTTTACCTTCTGTTTTAAGTTGAGTATGTAACTCCTTAATACTTACTCTTAGGGAAACACGTAGTTTAGCATCTAGATTTGATAAAGGTTCATCAAATAGGAATACTTTAGGCTCTCTTACTATTGCTCTTCCAACAGCAACCCTTTGTTTTTGTCCTCCTGACATTTCCTTTGGTTTTCTATCTAATAAGTCAGTTATTTGTAGTCTTTCTGCTGCTGCTTCAACTCTAGTTTTTATTTCATCTTTTGGAACTTTTTGCATTTTTAAACCAAAAGCCATATTATCATATGTTGTCATATGAGGATAAAGAGCATAATTTTGGAACACCATAGCTATTCCCCTATCTTTTGGTTCTACTTGGTTTACTACCTCATCACCAATATAAATTTTCCCACCAGTAATTTCTTCTAAACCAGCTATCATTCTTAATGTAGTAGATTTAGCACAGCCTGAAGGACCAACAAAAACCATAAATTCGTTTTCCTTAATTTCTAAATCGATTCCATGAACAGCTTTAAATCCATTAGGATAAGTTTTTTCAACTTTTTCTAAAATTACATTTGCCATAATACACCTCTATTTATTTAATATCTTTCATTGCAACATGATCCATGTCATCATAAGTAATATTTTCTCCACACATTGCCCAAATAAAAGAATAGGCTTTTGTTCCTATACCAGAATGAATTGACCAACTTGGCGATGTAACTGCTTGTTCATTTTGCATAACAATATGTTTAGTTTCATCTGGTAAACCCATAAAGTGAAAAACTATACTGTCTTCATCCATATCAAAATAAAAATACGTTTCCATCCTTCTTGCATGAGTGTGAACTGGCATTGTATTCCAACCACTTCCTTCATTTAAAATAGTGTAACCCATTTGTAATTGACAACTTTCACAATTATTAGGATGTACATATTGATAAATTTTTCTCTTATTCATAGTAGATTGTTCACCTATATCTCTAGGAACAATTTGAGATATACTTATTTTTACATTTGGATGTTTTTTATGTCCTGGTGTTGATGCAAAGTAAAATTTTGCAGGATTATTTTTATCTAATGATTGAAATTTAAGTTCTTTAGTTTCAATTCCAATATAATATCCATCTTGCTTTACCATTTCTTCTTCTTTACCATCTACAATAATCTTACCTGGCCCTCCAATATTAATAACTCCAAGTTCTCTTCTTTGTAGAAAATACTCTACTCCCAATTCTTTATCCATTACAATTTCTAAAGTTTTATCCAGTGGCATTATTCCACCAAAAATCATTCTATCGTTATATGTATAATAACTATTTATAGTTCCTGGTGTAAATATTTCAGTTGCTAGAAATTCCTCTCTTAATTCTGATGTTGAATAATGACGAATATCTTTAGGTGAATGAGTATACATTATTTTCATTGTTAATCATCCTTTCTTAACTTTTAAAGCGCTTACATTTTCTTTTAAAAAAATAGAAATCTATTGTAAAGAAATCATTTTCCTTTCAAAACCTAGATTTCTATATGTTTGTTAAACCAGTTTACTTATTACAGATATAATATACTTTTTTCTTGTGTTTGTCAATAGTAAATATTAAATTATAAAACTGATTGATTTAAAATTAAATCACAATCTATAACTTCTTTCACATATCCTTTTCTATAGCCTTTAATTAATTCATATAATAACTTAAAGGCAACTTTCCCTTCCTCATATGCTGGCTGAATAATTGAAGATACCGAAGGTGTAACACTATTAATCCACTCATCGTTGTCAAATCCATATAGTCCTAATTGATTTGGCATTAATCCATAAAAATTTTTTAAAGATTCATACACTTTAGGTAACATCCAACAATTTGGTGAAAACACTACAGTCCTCTTAGTTAAATCTATATTTTTAGATGCAAATTCCACTAGTTTTTCTACTAACATTTTATCATTCTTATTTTTAACTACAAATTCTTGGACAGGTAAATTTGTTCCATTTAAAGCATCATAAAAACCATCATGTCTTTCAAGTCTTGTTGATAGATTACTTGGATCTGCTTCAATTATAAGAAAATTATTATATCCTTTTCTTATAAGATATTTAGTAAATTCATAAGTTGATTTATAATTGTTGGTTTTAACTAAAGGAATATCATTAGTATATAAGTGTGAATCTACATATACAATAGGAATATCATATCTTTTAATCAAATCCAAGGTTTTTTTAAATTCCATTGAAGGTTGAACTATAAAACCATCTACATTACATTTAATCATATTCTCTACACACTTATATTCTCTAGTAGGCTCAGAATGAGACGAGCCTACTATTATTTGATAATCTTTTTCTAAAGCAGATTCTTCAATTCCACTAACAAGCTTATTTGAGAATCCGTTTGTAATAGAGGAAATAACTACTCCTATTGTTTTTGATGATTTATTATTAATAGCCCTTGCTGCATTATTAGGTATATAGTTGTTCTCTTCTATAACTTTTCCTATTCTCTTTTTAGTACCTTCACTCATTTTATTATATTTGCCATTTAAATAAAAGGATACAGTAGTTTTAGATGTACCTGCCATTTTTGCAATATCATTAATTGTAATTTTTTTCATAAGGATGCTCCTCCTTTAATATTTCTTAAAGAAGGAGTATCTCCTATTTTAAGAAATAATTTCTTTTAAATAATTGCTTATTTCTTCATCTTTTGAATTTTCAAAAAAATATTCTTTAAAAGAAGGTCTATCTATAGTTTCTTTTAAAAATTCTTTGTCAATATTCTTTAATATATCTATTAGCGGTCTATGAGTAACTTTCTTTACTTCATCTAATATTTTAGCATTTTTTTGTTCAGGTTCTCTTCTTTCAACAGGGTAGCCTCCCCCCATTTCATCTAAAAATAATTTTTCAAAAAGATACCTTAGGTTTAATTCTCCACCCCATCCATAATTTTGTGCAAATGGTATTGCCACTGCATTACCACCATTTACTTGTGAGAACAAATATGCATCAAGAGGATTCGTTACATGTCCACAAACTACATTTGGAAATGCATTAGAAGCAACACAGGCTCCTTCTCCTGTTCCACATCCTGTTACAACAAAATCAACAGCCTTAGTTGATAATAAAATAGATGATAGTAAACCTATTTGAACATAAGTTAATGAATTTGGATCTTCATTATTAAACATTCCAAAATTTATAACCTCATAACCTTTTTTATCTGTTGTTTTCTTAAGTTCATCATATATTATAACATTTTTACCTGCTTGTGAATTTTCATTTATTAATGCGATTTTCATAATATCCTCCTAACAATTAACTAGCTAACCATCCGCCATCTACAGGTATTACTATTCCATTAACATAATCAGAAGCACCACTTGCTAAAAATACAACTGCTCCTGCAATGTCTATTGGATTTGCCCATTTACCTGCTGGTATTCGTGCAGATATAGATTCTTTTCTTTCTTCATTTTCTAATATTGGTGCAGTATTATTTGTAATAACATATCCTGGTGCAACTGCATTTACTTGAACATTTAAACCTGCTAATTCATTACAAAAGGATTGTGTAAGTCCAACAACTCCATGTTTACTTGCTGCATATCCAGGAACGAATTTTCCACCTTGATATGAAAGCATTGAAGCTATATTAATGATTTTTCCTCCACCTTGATCTACCATTTCCTTAGCTACTCTTTTTCCCAAATAATATAGGGAGTTTAAATTCAAGTCTATTACAGTTTCCCAATACTCATCAGGATGCTCTAATAGAGGAGCTCTTTTTATTGTTCCTGCATTGTTTACTAAAATATCTATTTTACCAAACTCTTTTAATGTGCTCTCAACTAACTTATTTCTTCCTTCTTCTGTCGAAAGATCACATTGTACAACTAACAGTTTTCTTCCTAAGCCTTCAATTAAATCTTTTGTTTCATCTGAAGGTATTCTATGGGATGTAACTACAATATCAGCTCCACATGAAGCCAATGCATAAGAATAAGCCTGACCTAATCCTGTACATCCTCCTGTAACTATTGCAACTTTCCCCTCTAAATTAAATAAATCTTTATTAAATTCTTTTAGTTCCATAATATCCTCCTATTTTGTAAGCGTTTACTTTTTTATTCTTAATTTGAATTATAATATGGTAAACCGGTTTTGTCAAATTTAAATAAAATAGAAGTAGTTACCATCTACTTCTATTTTTTATTTATTCACTATTTATTTTCTCTTATTAATTCAGAATATGCATAGACTAATGTAGATATTCCTTTAGCATCATTTTCTACAATTGGTTCAGAAATATAATACTCATATTTACCATCTCTTATTTTATAATCGCCCATTCCTGGCATACCACCTAAACCTGCAATTAGACATATATCTTTAAGAATATATTCATCATTTTCTTTAACTAATTTATTATTAACTACAGAATTTAAAATTCTTTTACCTTTTTCAAAATATTCCTTTGGAAGATATCCTAATCTAGCACCTTTCATAATAGAGTAAGAAATTGCACAACTACCGCTAGTTTCTAAATAATTACCTTCCCTACCTCCATAAATTGTAGCTTGATAAAACATACCTGTTTTCTCATCAGCATATTTAAGTAGAGAGTCTATTAATTCTCTAAAATATCCCTTTAATAATAATCTTTCCTCAATTAAATCTTCGTCTAATATTTCTAGAACGTCAATTAATGCCATAGTATACCAGCCAATGGATCTCGTCCAGAAATTTTCACTTAATCCTGTCTCTTTATCTGCCCAAAAACTTTCTCTACTTTCATCATAACCATGATAATAAAGGCCAGTTTTTTCATCTTTCATAAACTTATTAACATTTTTAAATTGATTTATTACATCTTCATATCCTTCACCATTCTTATATCTATTTATATATTCTAGTAGGAATGGTTGTACCATATATAGTCCATCTAACCAAACTTGGTTTGGATATATTTTTTTATGCCAGAAATTCCCTGATTTTATTCTAGGGTGGTTTTCAAGCTGTGAATATAAAAGATCTAAAGCTTTTTTATATTTTTCTTTACCTGTTAAGTCATATAGTTTAAATAAGGTCTTTCCTTCATTAATACTGTCTGAATTGTAATCATCAATATTATAACCTAATATTTTTCCATCATCATCAATGTAGTAGTCAATAAAATTATCTGCAAATTCAAAATATTTATTATCACCAGTAGCATCAAACATATAAAGAGCCGCTATAACCATACACCCGTTTATATAACTCCACTTTGGTTCTATATTTCCCTTTTCCATTTCTTTGTCCCATTTAGGGCTACTTGGAGTAGTCTTTTCCAATAATCCATCAAAAAAATTTTTAATTTCTTTCATAATATCCTCCAATATAATTATGTATAACAAAAGTAAAGCGCTTACATTAATTATCATATTATCATATTTAAAATAAAATTTCATTATAATATCTTTTATAATTTCTCTAATAGTTCTTTTTACTACCAAAATAACACAAAAAAAGCAGATAATAAAATTTATCTGCTTTTTTGTAATTACTATTTAATTTCTAAAATATTATCATTTATATTTACAGGTCCATAATTTTCTACATGAATTTTTTCTCCATCAATATTTGTAAATATCATTACAACTGCTGATGATGTTGCATTTTTATTAACAAAATCCAAATCAAAGGTAATTAATTTCTGACCCTTCTTCACTTTATCGCCATTATTAACGAACATTTCAAAGCCTTCTCCATTTAATTCTACTGTATTTATTCCAGCATGAATTAATATTTCAACTCCTGAATCTGATGTTAATCCTACGGCATGTTTTGTTTCAAAGGCAAAGCTTACAGTACCATTACAAGGTGCTACTATTTCACCATTATCCGGGAATATTACCACTCCATCACCCATTAATTTTTCTGAAAATGTTGGGTCCGGTGTTTCAGTAATTGGTTTTAATTCACCTTTTATTGGTGCTGTTATTATTTCTGAAGAAACTTCTACAACCGGTTCTTTTTCTTGTTTTTCTTCTTCTTTTCCTGCCTCATGGCTAGTAACTTCACCACTTTCTAAATATTCTTCTAATTCAGTTTTTATTAAAGATACTTTTGGTCCATAAACTACTTGAACTCCTGTACCTTTTACTATAACTCCGGCTGCTCCTGTTTGTTTTAATAATTCTTCATCTACCTTAGCTGAATCACCTACGGTAATTCTTAAACGAGTTGCACAAGAATCTACACTGTCAATATTTCCAGAGCCACCTAAGCCTCTAGTAATATCTATAATTTGGTCACTAGCTGTTGAAGTTCCCTTTTCTTTTTGTTCTTTTACATCCTTCTTAGTATATAATTTTACTTCACTTTCTTCTCCTCTTCCTGGAGTTTTTAAGTTAAATTTCAATATTAAAAATTTGAAAATTACATAATATAGTATAAAGTAAATAATTCCTATTGGTATAATTCTTAGCCAGTTTGTTTTACCGTTACCTTGAAGTATTCCAAATAGGAATAAATCTATTAATCCTCCTGAAAATGTTAATCCTACGGCAATGTTAAATATATGGGCAATCATATATGCTGCTCCGGCTAAAACAACCTGTACTGCAAATAGCATAGGGGCAACAAAAAGGAATGAAAACTCCAATGGTTCTGTTATTCCTGTAAACATACTTGTTAATGAAGCTGATAAAAGTAATCCCTTAGCCTGTTTTTTGTTTTCAGGTTTTGCACATTTATACATGGCTAGTGCTGCACCAGGTAAACCGAAAATCATAAATATAAATTCACCGGAAAAATACCTAGTAGCTTCTGCACTAAAATGTACTGTATTTGGGTCAGCTAATTGAGCAAAGAATATTCTTTGTCCACCTTCTACTAACTGTCCTGCAACTTCCATTGTTCCACCAACAGCAGTTTGCCAGAATGGCAAATAAAATACATGGTGTAAACCAAATGGGATTAAGGCACGTTTAATTATTCCAAATGCTAATGTTCCAATATATCCGGTACCTGTAACTAATTTTCCTAGTGAATATATTCCTGTTTGAATAAATGGCCATAAATAGAACATTAATATTCCAACTACTAAATATACTACTGTCGATATTATAGGTACAAATCTACTACCTCCAAAAAACGACAAAGCACTTGGTAATTCTATTCGGTAGAATTTATTATGTAGTGCTGCAACTCCAAGCCCTACAATAATACCGCCAAAAACCCCCATTTGTAATGATGGTATTCCTACTGCATCTGCTATTGTTCCTGGTAATACTGATGGAGCTATTGAACCATCTGCTAATACTTTACCTGATATAGTCAACATAGCGTTAATTGCTGTATGCATGACAAAGAAAGCAATTACAGCAGATAATGCTGATACTTCTTTTTCTTTTTTTGCCATTCCTATTGCTACACCAACTGCAAAAATAAGAGGTAGATTATCGAATATTACACTTCCTGCCTTACTCATTACAGTAAGTAATGAATTTAATACAGTACCACTTCCTAAAATTGATTCTAGTCCATAGGAGGCAATCATAGTTTCATTAGTAAAAGATCCTCCTACTCCTAGTAACAATCCAGCAACTGGTAAAATTGCTATTGGCAACATAAAACTTCGCCCTACACGTTGTAAGACTTCAAATATTTTGTCTTTCATATATATCCTTCCTTTTCTAAAAATTTTCCTTATATATAATAACATATTTAACCAAATATGTTATTATTGTGATAATATTTTTACATAGAATTTTCTCGTCCTAGGACCATCAAATTCACAAAAATAAATACCTTGCCATGTTCCTAGTAATAATTTTCCATTTTCAATTATAACTGTAACTGATGAACCTACAGCTGTTGCCTTTAAATGAGCAGAACTATTTCCCTCAAAATGTTGAAATTCCTTTCTGTCTGGATAGGCCTTTTCTAAGCCATAAAGCATATCTTTTACTACATCAGGGTCTGCATTTTCATTTATAGTTATTCCTGCTGTTGTATGGGGACAAAAAATTACACAAAGGCCATTTTTCACTTCGCTAATTGAAACGGATTTTTGAGCATAGGAAGTAATATTATGAAATGACTCCTTTTTTGTTTGTAATGAATAGTTATAAAGCATATTAAAATCCTTTCATGAAATCCTTAGTTATAAAATTTATAAAAATCTATA
>DUUN01000506.1 GCA_012841535.1 Gallicola sp.
AAGCAATGGAAGAGGCCTCTGTGATGATGGTAGGGCTGAATCCGGAGCGTGTTATGCAGGGACTTGTTCAGCTGCAATATCAGCAAATTGGTGATGAGCGCAACTTCCGACCAGTTGCCGACTACAGCATGCCTAACGTGAGCGATAAGGTGGTGAGAATTATTATATCGTATACTGATTACATTAAAAGAGTGGTTTGGAGTGAGTAGTTCGAAAGAAAAACATACCTTGAAACCTAAACTTTGGATTGTAACTGAGCTTTTTTATCCAGATCAGACTTCAACATCATTTATCGTTTCTAAGATAGCTGATAAAATGATGGAGAAATATGATGTTAATGTAATAACTGATTCTTCACTTTATCAGGAGAATAATTTTTCTAAGGAGAGTAATTTCACTATAGATGAAGGAATAAAGGTTATTAGAGTTAAATCTAAGAAACGGGATAAAAATAACCTGATACAACGTGCAATGAAAGTTGTTTCGTTATCCGTTAAACTAGCAAAAGTTCTTTTTAGAAATGTTGGAAAAGGAGAGAAGGTTTTTATAGTTACAAATCCAGCATTACTCTTGGTTTTTCTATCTTGGATCAGGAATATAAAAAAATTAAAATTATATATTCTTGTGCATGATGTTTTTCCTGAGAACACTATTCCTACTGGTATAATAAAGTCAGAGAGTTCTTTTTTGTACAAGTTGATTTCTTCAATTTTTAATCGTGCATATTCAAATACAGATAATTTGATTGTATTGGGAAGGGATATGAAAGAGGTTGTTGAAAATAAAATAAGGAAATCAAAAAATAAACCATCTGTACACATAATAGAAAACTGGGGGGATATTGATAAAATAAAACCATCTTCTACTTTACCAGATATACTTAAAGAACGGCATAAAAATAATTATATTACAATTCAATATGCAGGCAATATTGGAAGACTACAGGGGTTAGAAAACTTTTTACAATTGTTTTCTTCCTCAAATAATAAACGTTTATATTTTGATCTTTGGGGCGGTGGTGCTTTGACAGATAATTTAAAAAAATGGGTAGTTGACCACGAATTAGAAAAACGTGTGAAGTTTCATGGAATTTATTCTAGGGAGGATCAGAATATAATTTTAAACTCTACCGATATTGCTGTTGTAACTCTCTCTAAAGGTATGTATGGATTGGGAGTTCCTTCAAAAACATATAATATATTAGCTGCAGGTAAGCCAATTTTGTTTATTGGTGATTTGAATAGTGAAATTGCTTTGTTAATAGAGGAGAGTGATATTGGATTTTGTTTTTCACCTGATGATGAGAAAGGTATAACGGAATTCTTAAATAATTTGAGCATTGAAGCTCTTTGTGAATTGAAAGAAAAAGGGCGAAATGCTCGCGTTTTAGCTGAAGAACAATATTCTGAACATAAAATATTAGCACGTTTTATTGAATTAGTCTAATGGATAAACTACTATTTACAGGTGCATCGGGGTTTTTAGGGAATAATATTCTACCTAATCTACAGATGTTGTTCGACGTGAAGACAATGGGGTTGACTTCAACTGATACTTACAATGTAAATATTGCAAAAATAGTTCCATCACTGAATGAGTCTTTTGATGTAGTTTTACACGCTGCCGGTAAAGCGCATATGGTGCCAAA
>DUUN01000179.1 GCA_012841535.1 Gallicola sp.
ACCCTTATATTTTTCGGATACACTATCTAGCAATTCACATATTTCATTTTTTAATTCTTCAAATTCGTTATAGTCATGAACTATCCCATTTTTTTCATATGTATAATTATATATTGATTGATATGCTGAGAAAGCAGACGTATACATGCTAGCAGAAATATTAGAGTATTCTTCTTCATCTTTTGGTATCCTATATGTTGAATATTTCATATTTGTTAATACTCTAATCAATTTATTAATTTTCTTTGAAATATGTTGATATTGAAGCATATTTTTTTGTGTAAAATCCTGTTCTTTTGTTGGCATATATATGCTTACACTATTTACATACTTTGCATTATCTTCCGTCTTTGTTTCTAAATAAATATTATCATATTTAGCATATCTTCTATTTAAACAGAAAAACAACATATCATTAATTGTTAAAATTGAATCAACAAACTCAGTAAATTCTTGTTTTCTTTTATACTTTAATCTTATAACAGAATGTATATCATCAAAATGTATTGACCCGTCATCTCTCCAACCCATGTTGGATACACTTATTTGAAATACAGCTGACTTATTATTAATCATTATTTTTTCTTCTTCAACTGTATCTTCTGCTTTTTTAAATTTTAATTCTTTTGTATCTCTAAACTCTAATAAATCAGACTCCACTATTCTTCTATTACTATAAAAACGATCAATTACTCCACCTATAAATTTTATAGAATTAAACTTGGACTTTTTAAGATCTATTTCTTTATTCAATGCTATAAAAACTAATTTTGGAAAACACCTATATGTTCCTTTCCATTTGCTTACATATTCATCAACATAAAAAGAAATATCAAAACCATCTGATGTAAATCCATTAAAGAATAGTATTTTTTCTTTTTTTCTAAACACAAAAGATTCAATATCTTTATCTTTAGACTGATCACAAATTATTAATGTTAAAAAATTATTTTTATAAGTAAATGTATAAGCATTTCCATCATATTCTATATATCCAGTAATATCCATCTTTCCACCTCTTAAATGTTCCAAATACCAAGTTTCCCTTTTATTATTCTGTTATCCTCTATTTTTTTATTATTTTTTAAAACCCAAGCATATCCTGTTCTTTCTTCTTTGTGGCCATAAATAGTTGGATTTTCTTCAATTATTCTTTTATTGATTTCTTTATTTAATTCCAAAAAATCTACAATTTCAACTTCGCCAAGTATCTTAGATGTAGGATATTCTAGATTTAAATGTTTTACTCTATCCATACCCTCTTTATCAATACTTTTTCCTGCATGTATTAATATTTTTCCACGATAATTAGTTTTCCAACTTCTAAATTCATACTTTTTGTATCCATCTATAATTAAAGTGGTCCACGGTTGTTTTAATGTAATAACTTTCATATTTACACCTCAACATTTATTTTATCATATTTTTTAATTTTCGTCTCATTTTTTTAGTCTCTTTTGCTATTTTTATGGTATACTTATTTAAGGTGATAATATGTTAAGCAGATTTAATACATTTTTAAAATCATTATTGTTAGATAGTAAAAATCTAGAAAACAATATAGATTATTTATATAAAAGAAATTCTGGAAGCTATTATACAGGTTATGATTTGGCAAAAAGAATGGTCGATGAATTATTTTCACAAATAAAAAACGAAGATAATTACAAATTAGAGAACAAAAAAATATTTGAACCATGCGTAGGAACTGGAATATTTGTATTTGCAATATTACAAAGATGCATTGAAGAAAAAATGACAAAAGCAAAAATTATAAAAATTATAAAAAACATCTATGTTAGTGATATTAATGAAGACGCAATAAATTTTTATAAAAACAAATTAACAGCTTTTTGTAATGACATATTAGATTATAAACTAAATAATTCATATTTTAATGAACACATTTTAGGTTATTTAATTTATAACACTACTGATATTAATTCTAAATATAAAACTCTAAGCGATTATATTGATTTCAAATTTGATATTGTAATAACAAATCCACCTTACAAAAATCTTAAAATGGATTCAAAAAAATACAATCAAAATATGTCAAAGGATTTCAAAGATTTTTATTCAATGATTAGCAAAGATATAAAAAGCAGATATCAGTACTCTTCTACTGGCATTATCAATATATATAAATTATTTATAGAAGATATTATTTGTAATTATACAAATGATAATGCATTAATATCTTTGCTTGTTGCTAGTACTATCCTATCTGACAAATCCTGTGAATCATTGCGAGAATATATAATAACAAATCACAAAATAATATCTATTACAAAAATTGAAGAAAACAATCCTTTCATAGATGCTCAACAATCATTGTGTACTCTTTTAATAAAAAAGAATCAGAGTTCTGACAAAATATATTTTTCAAACTCTATTGATTCTAAACCATCTATAGTTAATATTAAAAATCTAAAGAAGATTCAAAATGGCAATGCGATATTCCTGTTATCAGATTATGAAGAGAATATATTAGTAAAACTATCAACATTTCAAAAAATAAAGGAATTATGTTTTATAAAAAATCTTCGTGGCGAATTAGATGTCACTTTTGGAAAAAAATTTATATCTAATAACGAAACTCAATATCCATTAATTAGGGGTAGACATATAAAAGAATATTTTTTGGATAATTCTTTTGACGAATATATTGATCCAGAATTTATTTCAACATCTTCTAAAAGCGAATATTTCAAATATGAAAGAATAGCGTGTCAGCAAATATCAAATATGAACAAACAAAAAAGAGTTATTTTTTCATTGATACCTAAAAATCATATATTAGGTAATTCTTGTAATTTTATTAGTGTAGAAGAAAATATTTTTGGAATAGATATTTACTATATGTTAGGATTACTAAATTCAAATGTAATTAATTGGTATTTTAACTTTTTTAACTCAAACAATCATATAAGTAATTATGAAATTGATGAATTCCCTATTCCACTTGAAGGAAAACAAATTAAAGAAATATCAAAATTAGTAAGGGAATATTTAACTAATCATTCTTCTGATACATACGAAAAAATAAATGAGTTGGTCAATGAGTTATATTGGATTGAAGAATATGAATCAAAGGGAAAAGCTAAATCAAAGAAAATCTCTCAAGAATTATTTAACGACTTAGTAAACATTATTCCATCTATAACTATAGAATTATGCAATGATATAATTTTTAAATCCGAGTCAATTGATTCAATATTATTAAACCTTAATTTAGATCTAAATAAATTTGATTATGAAGTTGTATGTGGAATTATTGATAAATATAAAAAAATTAATAATAATGAAATATTAAATCATACTTCATTCAAACTAAGTGATTTAGATTTAGAGATGATTAAAAATGTACCACCTGGTGGTAATTGACAATATATTCCAAAAGAAACTGTTCAAAAATCTCAAAGATTAATTAAAATAGCAAAAACTGGTGGAAGAACTACTCTATATGGAAGAATCGATTATAATAAACCAGCATATACTATTACTACATATTTTAATAGACCTGGTAACGGAACTTATGTACACCCTGTTCATAATCGAGTTATTTCTGTTAGAGAAGCAGCTAGAATACAAAGTTTTGACGATACATATTACTTTTATGGTAATAAAACATCTCTGTTAAAACAAGTTGGTAATGCTGTTCCTGTTTTATTAGGAAAGGCTATTGGAGATAAAATTGTTAAAAAAACTGGATTTAATAAAAGTTTAGATTTGTTTTGTGGTGCTGGTGGTTTAACGTCAGGATTCAATAAAGCTGGTATTAAAGCTGTAATGGGATCAGATTTTGATATGAGTGCATCTATTACATATAAAATTAACAATCCAGAGTCAGAAATATTATGTGGTGATATTACTGAAGATGAAACAAAAAACAAAATATTTAATTATATAGACAATCACAATGTAGATATAATTTGTGGAGGTCCACCATGTCAAGGTTTCTCACTTGCTGGAAAAAGATTTATCGATGATCCAAGAAATCAATTATTTAAAGACTATATTGCTGTTGTTGAAAAAATACGACCTAAAATTGTTGTAATGGAAAATGTTGAGGGATTATTAACATTTCAAAATGGTGAGATATATCAACAAATAATAGAACTATATCAATCTATGAATTATAAGGTTGAAGGACGTCTTTTGATTGCAAGCGAATATGGTGTACCACAAAAGAGAAAAAGGGTTATAATTATTGCAACAAGAAATGATATCAATGTTGTTCCAGCGGATTTATTTCCTGATAAGACAACTGTAGGGGCTGATAAACAAATAACTGCAGAAAATGCTTTAAAAGATTTAGAAAATGTTGAGTGTTCTACTGATTCAAAATATGATAGCACTTACACTTCGCCTTTCACTAAGTATTTGTTAGAAAAATATAATGATATAAAAAAAGGATAGAATTCAAACTATCCTTTTATTCTGCAATAATTTTACTTTCTAAAGTACCAACAAATTTTTTTAATTCATCGAAAACAATTTTATTGTCAACCTTTTTGTTAATCAGTTCACATATTCTATCAATTGATTTCTTTTCTTTATCAGAAAGATAGTTGTTTAACTTTCTGTTTTCTTTATCATGATAATCATCTAGAGATTCTAGAGATACTCTAACATACCTGCCAAATTCCTTATTTGTTGCCTCAGTCATATTTCTATCTTTCATTGATATAATTTGACCCAATTCATTAAATTCATAATCATATTTAAAACATTCATATTTTGGTTGTAATAAAGTTTCAATTAAAAACTTCTCTCCTAACTCTCCACATTTATGTTTTATATTCCAAAGTATTTCCATGTAGTAGCTCATATTCTCTTTTAACATCGATCTGTATTTTTCCATATCCGATGTTTCACTCAAGTGATTTTTTATAAATTCCCAAATCATAACAGAATACCAGCTGATTACACACATGTCATTAAGTTTTTCTATTTCCTCAAGTTCTTTAACATCATTATATAATAATCTATCTCTCTTAGAAGAATTATCACCAGATGACATTTTTCTTAAAACTCTTGAATCATGAACAAAACCAAGTGATATTGGACCAACATGATCTGCTGATGCTCCTTTAAAGAAATCGGAATACATAAACTTATTAGCAGCTTGAATATTACCATCACTCCAATATTCATATGCTCTTCTATCTTTACCATAAGTCCTCAAATTGTCTGCCGAACGGCCTGTATCATTTGTTGATCTACAACATCTATTATATGTATGATATCCATCAAATCTATCAGGAAAGTTTGACATACAACCTGGACCAAGATTTTTACATTTGCCATCCATACACTTTTTTGAACACTCTTTAATTAAGTCATCAACATTTTTAAAATCTATATCAATATTAAATTTTGTTTTTAACATTTTTGTATATTCATCTTCTGATATATCATTTTCTTTAAATTTATCTATTAATTCGTATATTGATGTCAATTCATCAACCTCTAAAAACTCATAATGATTATTAATATAATTTGCAAAATTTTTATTTAAATATATGTACTCAATAGACATTTCTCTGCCACAAATTTGGCATGCTTTAATTTTAGTAGGATGAATTGTGTACATTACTTTTTGATAGCATCCTGGTTCTATTTTGATTCCTAACTCTTGAGCTTTTTTATTTGCCCATTCTTTTCTTTGTTTACCTATTTCACCTTTTGCTGGTGCTATCCAACCATATGAATTTTCACTTTGTTTAATTGGTAATCCTTTATAATTAGGATGATTAATTATAAAATCCATATATTTG
>DUUN01000648.1 GCA_012841535.1 Gallicola sp.
ACTTTATTGGATAATTTAACTATTTCAGATGGATAATAGCCATAAATACCTATGCCTGAACGAATCATATCCAAATAATACCCATGTACTATAGCACCTGCATCATTGCTTATATGTTTTACTGGAATTGAAATATTCTCTTTTTCAAGAAAGATTATAAAATCCATAAATTTTTCATATTGTTTTTTAGTATATGAAAAATCTGCACTATCCGCATCTGAAAAATGGGAATAAATTCCTTTAATTCTAACATTTGATAAACTATTTATTTTCTTTATTTCTTTAATTGCATTATCTGTATTATTTTCATCAATTAAATATCCTAATCTACCCATTCCAGTGTCAACTTTAATATGAACATCTACTATTGCATTTAATTCTTTTGCCTGTTCATTAATTTTATTACATTGTTCAAAATCATAGGCAGTTACTTCTATTCTATTTTGAATTATTGCTCTAAAGGAGTCATCTATTACATAACCTAAAACCAAAATAGGTAAATATATGTCATTGTTTCTTAATTCTAATGCTTCATTTATATTTGCAACACATAAGTAATCCAATCCTATTTTTTCCAATTCTCTAGCTATAGTAACAGCTCCTAGTCCATATGCATTAGCCTTTACCACTGCACTTATCATAGAAGGATAACTTATTCTCTTTAATTCAAAATAATTGTGTTGTAGCGCATCTATATCAACCTTTACATAACTTTGATATCTTTCCATTAATTTTTATTCTCCCTAATTAATTTTATTGAATATGGAATATTCTCTAAAATATCCCTAGCAATAATTCCATCTTCTCCTAACTTATCCTTTGCTAAATCTCCAGCTATTCCATGGATAATTACACCTGTCTTAGCCGCTGAATAAGTATCGTATCCCTGTCCTGCTAATGATGTAATAATACCAGTTAAAACATCTCCACTGCCAGCTGTTGCCATACCTGCATTACCATATTTATTTATATAGATTTCTTCTCCATTTGTAACTATGGTTCTATGACCCTTTAAAACAAGTACAATATTATATTCCTTAGCAAATTTCAAGGCAACTTCTTCTCTGTTCTTATGAATAAAATCTACTGGTAATCCTGATAATCTTGACATTTCCATTTCATGAGGGGTAAATATTATACTCTTATCTTTAGGAAGTTTATCTATGTTTTTTGAAATTATATTTAACCCATCTGCATCAATTACAATAGGTTTATTAAATTCTTCTAGAAAAAATCTAATAAAATCATATTCATAATTTTTTCCCATTCCTGGACCAATTCCAAAGGCGGTTAACTTGTTAAAAAAATCTTTTTTATTTTGTACTTCCTCTTTATTTACGGTAATTACAATATTTTCCAGTGCCTTAATCTGCATAATATCGGATATGCTATTAGGCACGACTGTATAAACTAAACCTGAACCAGTTCTTAATGCAGCCATCGACGATATATGTATTGAACCACACATCCCCTTAGAACCACCAATTAAAGCAATTTTACCATAATCTCCTTTATGGGAATCCTCTACTCGTTTTTTTAATAAATCCCTAAGCTCTAAATCTATTTCCATAGATCTAGTATTAGCTTCCTTGGCTACAGAAACAACATATTCTCCATCATGAGAAATTGAAACTTCTAAGTTATTATCTATTATTTTACTGCAAATATCTTTGGCTTTATTACATAAAAATACTTCAGGTTTCCCATTTTCTTTATTTAATATTTCAATATCTTTAAAACCTATTTTCCCTATTCCTGTTCCTAAAGCTTTTGAAACTGCCTCTTTAGCTGAAAATCTACCGGCTATAGTTTCTAATTTTCTATTACCCCTTCTTTTATTTATCAATTCAATTTCATTTTTAGTAAAAACCCTATTATAGAATTTTTCATTATCTAAAAATTTTTCAAATCTACTAATTTTACTTATATCTATTCCAATAGTCAAATCAATCACTCTTTTATAATTCTATTTAATTACATATACTGTTTACACATAATATCTTCAAATTCATTTATATCTAAATCCAACAAATCCTCTGGTTTAGAGATATTTTCTAAAAATTTTTCAATATTTACTTGTAATTTTCTCATATCTTCAATATTGAAATAATTAATATCCAAATCTTTACAATAAAAATCTATTATTACATTTAATAAATCATATTTTAACTTATGTCTATCTCTTTTGCATAAATTTATACCTTCAACAGCTTTTCCTACTCTATAACTAATAGTGTGAACTATATAATCTATAAATTGTA
>DUUN01000028.1 GCA_012841535.1 Gallicola sp.
ACTTGTTTGATGGCAAATTTATATTACTTGCGGAAGACGGCGAAAATTTAAGAAGTAAAATCAAACCGATTGCTAATATAGTTTCTGGCAAATTCTGGCTAAATAATCATGCCCATATTTTTAAAACCAAAATAGGTTTTAACATGGAATATCTGTGTTATTATTTAAATAATATTGATATCAGTGGGTACATTACAGGAACAACTCAACCTAAATTAAACCAATCAAATATGAATAATATAGATATTATATTACCTTCAAAAAAAAATCAAGATAAGATAGGAAACATTTTATATACAATTAATAAAAAAATTGAATTAAATAATCAGACAAATGATAATTTGTATTATATAATATAAATTGATCAGATAAATGATAATTTGCAAGAGTTGTTAGAAAAGTTGTATTTAAGATATTATTTACAAAATGAAAAGTATCAAAGGTGGGATATAATTACGCTAGGTGAATCTACCTCTAAATTTGCAACAGGGTTAAACCCAAGAAAAAACTTTGTATTAGGGGAGGGAAATAATTACTACGTTACTATAAAGAATATGCAAAATAATCAAGTAATTTTAAATGATAAATGTGATAAAGTAACAGATGAAGCAATAATTAAAATAAACAAAAGATCAGACTTAAAGACGGGAGATTTGTTATTTTCTGGAATAGGTACGATAGGAAGGGTGTTTCTTATCAAAGATACACCATCTAATTGGAACATAAGCGAATCAGTATTTACTTTAAGACCTAACCATTTAATATCATCAGAGTTTTTGTATTTAATGTTACTTGATAATGATATGCAGAATTACTCAGTTAGTTTAGCAAGTGGAAGTGTTCAAAAAGGGATAAGGATGGCAGATTTAAAAAGATATACTTTTAGATTACCAGATGAATCATTTATGAATGATTTTACCAATATTATTAAGCCGATTATTGAAAGAATACATAAAAACAATGTAAATAATAATAACCTTGTAGAATTAAGAGACACCTTATTACCAAAACTAATGAACGGTGAAATAGACTTAGAAAATATAGAAATTTAGTCATACAAATTGTGATTTGCTTGATAGTTTAAAATAATTTGATATAATAACTCCCTTATAGGGGGATGATTTTATGAAAAACGATATTATTTTAAATATAACAAAAGAAATGGAACGCAATTTAACGAATTTTCAACTAGATAAATTGAAAGAAATTTTAATTTCAAATTTTAAAAATATCGAAATATTAGTAAAAACTAGTGAATATGAAAAACAAATCGAACTTGAAGAAAATAATAACTATTTAAATATGTTTATTTCATCAAAAGAAGTAGAGGGATGTTCTAAAAGAACGGTTAAATACTATCGAGAAATTGTTGAAAGGTTAATTGAAAATATAAACAAAAATGCAAAAGAAATAACAACCGATGATATAAGAAAATATTTAACTGACTACAAAATTTCTAGTAATTGTAGTGCAGTAACCATTGATAACATAAGGAGAGTGTTTTCTAGTTTCTTTTCATGGTTGGAGGATGAAGACTATATTATAAAAAGTCCTGTTAGAAGAATACGTAAAATTAAAACAACCAAAATGGTAAAAGAAACTTTTACTGACGAATGTATTGAAAAAATGCGAGATAATTGTAAAGATGTGAGAAATTTAGCTTTAATAGAACTATTAATTTCTACTGGAATGAGAGTCGGAGAACTAGTAAACTTAAAAATACAAGATATTAACTTTGAAGAAAGATCTTGTGTTGTGTTAGGTAAAGGTAACAAAGAAAGAGAAGTTTATTTTGATGCTAGAACAAAAATTCATTTATTGCAATATTTAAATGGCAGAAAAGATAAAAACAATAATCTTTTTGTGTCATTAAAAAGTCCACATCAAGGATTATCAATTTCAGGAGTAGAATCAATAATAAGAAAACTTGGGTTACAATCTAACATAAATAGATCGTATCCACATAAGTTTAGGAGAACACTTGCAACAATGGCAATAGATAAGGGAATGCCAATAGAACAAGTGCAAAAATTACTTGGTCACGTTAAAATAGAAACTACAATGCATTATGCAATGGTTAACCAAACTAATGTAAAATTATCACATAGAAAATATATAGGATAGGGAGAACTGTAATATGAAATTTAAAATGATTATAGCAAATGATTTTTGTGAATCTGTACGTGATGGAACACACGATTCACCAAAGAGAACTGATAAAGGATATAAACTAATAACTTCAAAGCATATTAAAGATAATTATATTGATTTTGAAAGTGCCTATTATATTTCCAGAGAAGATTTTGATAAAGTGAACTCAAGAAGTTTGGTTGAAGTTAATGATATATTATATAGCATGATTGGAACAATAGGACTAATTTATAGAGTAAAGGAAGAACCGAACTTTGCAATTAAAAATATGGGATTGTTCAAGGTGAAAGATGAAATTAAAAGCAAATGGTTATTTTATTATTTGAAAAGTCCTAAAATGATGAATTATATGAGAACTTTGTTATCAGGTAGCACTCAACAATATGTAACTCTGAAAAACTTGCGAAATTTACCTATCGAATTTCCTGAAAATACAGATGATGCTAAAAAAATAATACAAATATTGGAAACTATTGATCAAAAAATCGAATTAAATAATCAGATAAATGGTAATTTGCATGAATTAGTTAATTCGATATATATAGATTATGTTTCTAATATAAATGATTATAATTCTAATAGAACAGAAATTAAAAATATTGCAAAATGCATATTAGGTGGAACACCAAGTAGATCTAAAGAAGAATATTGGAAAGGTAATATTAATTGGATTAATTCAGGAGAAATAAATAAATTTAGAATTATAGAACCAAGTGAATATATAACGGATTTAGGACTTTCTAAATCTTCAACAACATTATTACCAAAACGAACTACAGTTCTTGCAATTACAGGTGCAACATTAGGACAAGTTAGTAGATTAGAAGTTGCTTCTTGTGCTAATCAATCAGTTATTGGAATTGTTCCAAATGATTTGAAATTAAATAAT
>DUUN01000635.1 GCA_012841535.1 Gallicola sp.
GCAGGCGTTAGCCTGTTCATTTTTACCCTTGACTATCCACAGTGCAGCAGTTTTAATCTTGCTTGCGGAATTTTGAGCTATTCTACGAATCTTAATGCTAATTTTTCATATTAACTTTACAAAGCCATTTGCATATATTTACAGCATTTTGAGATAAGACTCTATAATAGCTCTGCGAAAACCTTCTTTTTCTAAAGAGCGAATGCCTTTAATTGTAATTCCATTTGGATAATATAGTTCATGTTTAATTTCATTAAGTGATTTTTTTGACTCTTTTACTCTACTTAGTGCACCAAGCCAAGTTTCTAACAAAACATCTGTAGCTTCATCTATTGGTAGCCCACTGCAGACAGCTGCATCTTGTACAGCTTCCACTGCAATATATATAAAAGAAGGTAGGCAACCAGCTATCACTGTATATGATAGAAGTTGATTCTCCTTAGCTGATGTTGTGCTCCCTAACATAGATAAAAGTTTTTCTGTATGTTCCCCAAATTGTGACTCTCTGAGCTGTTTGTTAAAGGTATAAACAATTGCGCTGCCTCTTGAAGAAATGTTTGTATTAAGCATTATTCTTGCTATTAAGGCTTTATTTCCCTTGAAGCAATTCTCTAATTCTTCAAGCTTCGTTACAGCTTCTGCTGACAGTAGAACAAAATCTTTTGATGCTAATTCAGCGATTTCTTTTGTAGTTTGTAAAGCACTTTCGGTATTAACTGCTAAAAATATATACTGGCAATTATTAACTATTTCAGCTAATGAACTACAATATTTAATACTCTTAGATTTTTGAGTAAATTTAATCGCCTTCTCTGTGGTTCTGTTACAACAATAGATATTCAAGTTACTCTGTTCTGAAAGGCCGTCTAAGTTTTTTAAAATAGCAGAACCCAGCATTCCAGTTCCTATAACACCAACATTAAATATAGTCATATTTCACCGCCCCAGTTAGGATAAAAGTAGGAACTATTTATTATTCCCACTTTTACCTTTATCACCTTGAGATGGGATATGTCCATTTCTTATGAACTCACTATATTAAAGTACCTGTAAAGATTTATCCATAACAGTTAGATATTCAAAACCATCCTTTGTTACAACAACTGTATCCCCTACTCTACCTGCCACTCCATTAGCAAGGGAAACTGCCCCGTCTACCGCAAAGGTCATTCCTTCTTCTAAGATAGTATCATCATCAATTCGTAACTCCGGCTTTTCTAATCTGGAATATCCAACTGAGCGACCAGTTCTATAACAAATACCGTATCCTAAATCTTCATAGTATTTAGATGAAGCTTTGTGTACATCGGATGCTTTTACTCCAGGACGTATCATATCTAATGCGATTCTCTGTCCTTCCAAAGCCTGCTGATATACTTTTTCTTCTTCAGCTGTACAACTACCTATGAAGTACTGACGATCAAAACCTACTTTCATTAATTTGAATTCTGCCATATTACAGAAACACATATAAACAGAATCACCTGTTTTTATATCCTTTATGCTGGCTCTTTTATGAACCATATTCATATCAAGACCTGTTTGTAGAATTTGTAAATCATGGGCAAGTGGTGAGTAATATGCATTGGCACCTGATTGATCTTTAGCTAACAGCTCTGCTGCCTTTCTAGTACCGCTCTCAATGATAGCTAAAGCAACTTCATACTCTTTCACACCCGGTCTAAGTATGTCCCTTGCACCTTGACACATAGCAACAGCAACCTGACCTGCATTCTTCATAATCTCTATCTCATCAGGAGATTTAATCATACGTTGACGACACATCGTTGGGTACATATCCTTGATTTCAACATCTGGGAATTGGTCTGCGATAAAATTGCTAAGAACAGGATCTGTACGATTCACTTCTAGGCCAACAGTTTTTTTATCACGCATCGCTTCTTTTATATATCCACGCCATTCATCTCCAACACCGTCTGTCCATGGTAATAGCTCATCTACCCAAGTCATAGCACGAGCCATGTCTTGCTCTAAACTTGGAATAACTACACTAATTTCACCTTCCTGAGGTATAACTGCAATTGTTGGACGCCCAAAGTCCATACCAAGGTAATCATGAATGCCTGTAAAGTAGTACACACTGTCACGATCCATTACAAGGGTTAAATCAACACCTTGCTCACCCATCTTTTTCTGAAGATCCTTGACCTTTTCCTTCATTCTGTTAAACAATTTAATCCCTCCATATCTTTTAATTTGTATGTGCCATGTTTAAGAAATTCTTTAATATTACCTGTCCATCTAAGTTCTCATTGTTGTATTGCTCTGGATGGAACTGAACACCAAATAGATTTTTTTTCCTATGTTTCATTGCTTGAATTCTACACATATCTGTAGAAGCTAAAAGTATAAACTCATCTGGCATGCCCTTAACTTCATCTCTATGAAATTCATAGCAAACAAATGGATTATCTAAATTATTTAGAATTGGTGCTTGTTCAATAATACTTATTTCTTGGAAGCCTGTCTCACGTATGGGTTCTTCACCTTCTGCTTCTTCTACCATTTTACCAAAGCTTGCTCCATATGCTATTGCCATCAATTGATGTCCTGCACAAACTCCAAGTGTAGGAATTTCTGTGGTCTTCATCATTTCTATTTCACTAGCATAGTCTTCTAAAATTTCTTCTAAAGTCCAGTCATAAGTTACTCGACCTGTAGCATATATTAAATCAGGTCTAATCTCTTCCAGCTTTTCTTCAGAAATCTCACTATGATGTATAACTACAAACTCTACTTCTTCTATTATAGATATAGCTTTTTTTATTACAGGAATCCACCCAAAATCATCAGCATCTTTTTCATTGTTGATAATTAATAGTTTCTTAGCCAAATCGTCCCCTCCTTTCATAAATAATTTTGTGTATATGTCAACTCATTACCTAGCTTGATAAGCTCTTTCCCAAAGGTTTAATTTGGTTCCAATACCTTTTTCTAAAGCATTTTGATATACTCTGTAGCCCCAAGCAACATCATAAACAGGTTGTCCACCTAATGCAAATATTATAACATCATCTTCCGATTCTCTTGCTGGAACTTTTCCGTTTATTACATCTCCAATATCCATTATAATTTCATCTGTCATTCTACCTTCATGAATCCAATCTAAAAATAGTCTTCCAAGTACCCCCATTTCAAGTTTATTGTATGGGTAGCTATCTTCATGGACAACATCTTGATACATTTTCCAGTTGTCTACTATTAGTCTTACATTTTCTATAGTATGATCAGGGTCAAAGTTTCCACTTGATGAAGCTGTGATAAGCAGACCTGGTTTCATCCATTCCTTTTCAATTCTTGGATTTGCTTCTCCTGATGTAGCAAGATTTATTATATCGCTATCTCTTACAGCTTCTTCTATAGAATTTACTAATACTACTTCGAGATTATATTCTTCTAGCAATCTTGATTGTAATATTCTAGCTGTTTTTTCCTCAACATCGTAGATTTTTACTACTTCAGCATTTGGTGCAGAATTTAATATAGCTTCAGCAGTTGAAGTCCCTATAGACCCTGCCCCTAATAGTCCAATTACCTTTGAATCTGGTTTTGCTAAATATTTCACTCCAACTCCTGGGATAGCTCCTGTTCTCCATGCACTTAATAAGTTTGCTGACATATGTGCCATTGGAGCTCCTGTATCTGCATCGTTTAAAGTCATCATAAGTATTGATCTAGGAAGTTCCTTTGGAATATTGTCCAAATTTGATCCGTACCATTTGCAACCAACAATTCTATAGTCACCACCTAGGTATGCTGGCATTGCACAGAATCTTCTGTCTGGACCATTTTTAGGCATTCCTTCATGCTCTGGTTCATCTGGGAAGCTAAGAACGATGCCATGGGAATTTCCAAGTTTTCCACCCATAACATAGTCGCCCTTACTTAGAAGTTTAAAAACTTCGGTCATTTCATCGATACACTGATTCATATTAAGTACACCTGCGTCTATCATGTCTTGTTCATTCAAGAATAAAAAATCTACCCTTGGTGTTGTCATAAATCATTCCTCCTAATAATAATTTTATAGTTCTAGCATGTGACGCTCGAACCATTAGAAAACGTTTTCTACCTAATGAAAAAATATATATTTACAATACAAATTGTATTATCTACTACTTAATACAAATTGTACCATATAGTTCATAAAAAGCAAGCATTATTTTTTAGAATTTAAAATAATTTCAAAACCTTTTTTTTACTTAGATTTGATTTTTAAATAATATTTGAAATAACTTAGCGTAAAGTTACCATAGGGATTGTATGGAAATAAAAGTAAAACAATAGAAAAGAAGACTTCATCCTGTTATGATATAAGCTGACAAACAAATAAACAAAAAAGGATGGGAGTCTTCTATGTATAATAGTTTACAACATTTTAATGAATTTGGCACAAGGAAAATTGAAGAAACAATAAAAAATTTCATAAATGAGAA
>DUUN01000200.1 GCA_012841535.1 Gallicola sp.
ATCTGTTGGATCATCTAATCATCGTTCAAGATGACCGCTACCTGAGCTTCCGCGAACAGGGGCTGATGTAATGGCAACGCCTTTAGAGCACTTAGAGAGTTTTCCCTTGTTGGATTTAATATCCATAGGACTACCTTTTATGATTTCCATAGTTGTAACAATAAATATAGAGCAAGAAAGACAGGCTGGAAATTTTAAAGGTATATTGTTAAATGAAAATAAGCTCAAGTATTTTTTTACTAAAATATTTAGACTTTGGGTAATGGGGTTTTTGGCAATTGTTTTTTCAGTATTTCTATATGAATTGCTTATAGGAAATTTCAACTATATGGAATTAGTATTAAAATCCATATTGATTTTAACGGTAACAATGTTACCTACTTATTTAGTCCATTTTTTTGTAGATATGAGATTTTCAAGAAATATTTCAATTTTTCTAGGGGCAATAGAAGCTATGATAAATGCAGTTTTTTTAACAAGATTAGGGGATTATTTATGGAAGTTTTTCCCTTGCTCTTGGATATCACGATCGTTAAGATATTATAGTATAATTAAATTACAGAATATAAAAATAAATATAGATTATTTTTCAAAAACAATAGTACTTATTGTAACGATTATAATTGTTTTGTTTTTATTGTTTTGGTATAGAAGTTGGGAAGGAAACAATATAGAGGAATAAAAAATGGCAAAGATTTTAGCTGTAGATGACAATATTGGAATTTTAAAAGTAATAGATAAAGCTTTAAGAAAAGAAGGTCATGTAATAAAAACGGAACAAGATCCCAAGGATATTTTTACAATGGACTTGGGAGAATTTGATCTAATATTACTTGATGTTATGATGCCGGAAGTTGACGGATTTGAAATCTGTAAGAATATAAGGGAGGATTTTGATGGACCTATAATTTTTCTTACAGCCTTAGATGATGAAAATTCTTTAATAAAGGGATTAGGCTTAGGAGGAGATGATTATTTATCTAAGCCTTTTTCTCTTGTAGAATTACGGGCAAGGGTAAATGCTCATATTCGTAGGGAAAAAAGAGAAAGAGTAAACCATATTAATCTAGGGGAAATCAAACTAAATATAAAGGGAAAGGAATTTTCTGTTAAGGATAATATTATCAATCTAACAAGTTCAGAATATGAAATAGCAGAACTTTTGGCTTTAAATAGAAATCAGGTATTTTCAAGGGAGCAGATATTTGAAAAGATATATGGCTATGATAAAGATAGTTTTGATAGTACAATTACAGAGCATATAAAAAACATTAGACGTAAATTCAAGAAATATAATATATCACCAATAAAGACAGAATGGGGAATTGGATATAGATGGAAAGAATAAAAGGTGAGAAACTTAAAAATATTTTTTTAAAATACACTATAAAAATAGTGTTAATTTCCATTTTAATAGTATTGTTAAATTTAAGTCTTATAACAATGACTATAAAATTCGGTTTAGTCTACCCAGCAAATGAAGAAGAGGCTAATATAAGTGAAAATATAGACGAATTGAAAAAAGAGGATAGTAAACCAGAGAAAATTTTGAAATTTCCAGCGGTTTATGGAGTTTTCACCAAAGATGGAAAATATGAGGAAGGTAATTTAGAAAATGAAAAACTGGTATATGAAACCTATACAGAGGGAGAGAATGCTATAGGACAAGGGAAATATATTAAGGCTATAGAAAGGGGAGATAGCCTTTTAATACTTGTTTATTCCTTTAAAGCTAAATATAAAAATGAAGTATTACAAAGATATCTTCCTAATATAGAAGCACTGGGGATTATTTTAATGGTAGTGGAAATACTATTATGTATCTATATTTTAGCCTATAGAAATTCAAAAAAAATAAGTAGAAATTTCCAGCAAACAGAGGAGATAATAAAGAATTTGAATATAGATAATCTAAATTTCTCCTTAGAGGAAAGCGAAATATATGAAGTAAACGAACTTTTAAAGGGAATTTCCTATATGCAAGAAAATTTAAAAAATAGTTTAAAACAGCAATGGGAAAAAGAAGAAGAAAACAAAGTAAAAATGCAGGCATTAATGCATGATATAAAAACCCCATTAACGGTAATAAAGGGAGAAACTGAGCTTTTATTGGAAGAAGAAGGTGAAAATAAAGAGGATATAGCTTATATTTATGAAAATACATTAAAAATACAGAAGTATTTAGAAGAATTGAAAAATATTACAGATGAAAATATTGTTGATGATTTTAAAGAATTTGATTTGATGGAATTTTTCAATAAATATTTTTTAGAAATTAAAAAGCTTTCAAAATATTATAATAAGAAACTTATAATAGAAAATGATTTAAATGGGAAAAAATATTTAAATTATAGCGAAGAAAGATTAAAAAGAGCCTTGAATAATGTTGTAGTGAATGCTTTAGAAAGAGCTGAAAATACTGTAGTTTTAAAATTGAATGCAGAAGGAAAATTAATATTTACTATTCTTGATGATGGAAAGGGATTTTCAGAAGAAGCTTTAGTACGAGGAAAGGAAATTTTTTATACTGAAGATAAAGGCAGAAACAAAAATACGAATTCTCATTCAGGTATAGGTCTTTATTATAGTAATAAAGTTTTAAAAGAAATTAGTGGAGAAATAATAATCGGAAATAATAGAAACAAAGGAGCTATTGTAAATATAATAATTCCTTTAAATGCATAAAAACATGGTCAAATAACCATGTTTTTATGCTATATTTTTATTTTTCAATTCTGCTCTTTTTTTCTTCATAGAGTACATTACAATATCATAAGCCTTTCTAGCGTGTTCCTTAGTTAAAGCTTCTGTTCCCTCTAAGGGATAGGGAATTCCTAAATTTTTATATTTAGAAACTCCCATTGTATGATAGGGAAGTATATCTACAGCTTTTATATTATTTAACTCTGCTAAAAATTCTCCAAGTTTTAAAAGGTATTCTGTTTTATAGGTTATATTTGGTACTATTACATGTCTTATCCATACAGGGATGTTTTTTTCAGACAAGTAATTAGCAAAATCCAAGACTTCCTTATTACTTCTTCCTGTTAATTTCCTATGCTCTTCATCATTAATGTGTTTTATATCTAAAAGAACTAAATCAACATTTTTAAGTAACTGGTCTATTTTGTTTAAATATTTTTCACTTCTATTAAAAGGAACTCCACTGGTGTCTAAGCATGTGTGTATATTTTCTTCTTTAGCTTTTTCAAAAAGTTCAATTAAAAAATCAATTTGTAAGAGTGCTTCTCCACCTGATACGGTAATACCACCCTTGTGTAAAAAGGGTTTATATCTATTATAGTCCTCTAGTATTTCGTCAACGGTTTTGCCATTTTTCCTATGGAATTTCCAACTATCGGGATTATGACAATATAAACATCTCATTGGACAACCCTGCATAAAAATTACATATCTTATACCTGGCCCGTCAACTGTTCCAAAGGTTTCAATAGAATGAATATAACCTTTCATACTACATTCCCTCATGGAAAGTTCTATTAATTATATCGTCTTGCTGCTCCTTTGTTAGATTTATAAAGTTTACGGCATAACCGGAAACTCTTACGGTTAATTGAGGATATTTCTCAGGATGCTTTTGAGCATCTAATAAAGTATCTTTTGTAAATACATTTACATTTAAATGGTGACCACCTTTTTCAGAATAGCCATCTAACATAGCAACTAAATTATCTATTTGTGAATTATTAACTTTCATTAATGCCTCCTTTTCAGTTAATCTAGGTCTAAATTTGGAATCTCACAGGATTCACAAATTTTATTTTCAAATTCAAACTCTAAATCCCCTTGTAGTATATTTAATTCTTTTCCTAAAGCATCTGGTACAATTGAAAAAGTATTGGATATACCATCTTGTGAATCTTTAAAAGGCAACTTTGCAACAGATGATAAAGAAGCTAAGGCACCTTTTTTATCCCTTCTGTGCATTGGGTTTGCCCCTGGAGCAAATGGTTCTCCAGCCTTTCTGCCATCAGGAGTAGAACCGGTTTTTTTACCATAAACTACATTTGAAGTAATTGTTAATATTGACATTGTTGGTATAGAGTTTCTGTATGTTTTGTGTTTTCTAATTTTGTTCATAAATCTTTCTACTAAATCAACAGCAAGTTCATCAACTCTATCGTCATTGTTTCCATATTTTGGATAATCACCCTCTATTTCATAGTTAGTAATAATCCCATCTTCGTCACGAATTGGTTTAACCCTTGCATATTTAATAGCAGATAAGGAGTCAGCAACAACAGAAAGTCCGGCAATACCTGTAGCAAAATATCTTTTTACATCTCTATCATGAAAGGCCATTTGCACTCTTTCATAAGCGTATTTGTCATGCATATAATGTATAACATTTAAAGTATTAACATATAGTTCTGCTAACCATTCCATCATACTGTCATATTTTTCCATTACATCATCATAATCTAAATATTCTGTATTTACCGGTCTATATTTTGGTCCAACTTGTACCTTTGACTTTTCATCAACTCCGCCATTAATTGCATATAGTAAACATTTAGCAAGATTTGCCCTAGCTCCAAAAAACTGCATTTCCTTTCCAACTGCCATGGAAGAAACACAACAAGCTATTGCATAATCGTCACCTAAATTTGGTCTCATTAGTTCGTCATTTTCGTATTGTATAGATGAGGTTAAAATAGAAATTTTAGCACAGTATCTTTTAAAATTCTCCGGAAGTTTAGGAGACCAAAGTACTGTTAAATTTGGCTCTGGGGAAGTTCCTAAATTTACTAAAGTGTGTAAATATCTAAAGGAATTTTTAGTAACTAAAGACCTTCCGTCTGCTCCCATTCCGGCAATTGATTCAGTTACCCAAGTAGGGTCACCGGAAAATAATTCGTTATATTCCGGAGTTCTTGCAAATTTTACAAGTCTTAACTTCATTATAAAATGGTCAATTAATTCTTGGGCTTCTTTTTCGGTTAAAGTTTCATTTTTCAAATCCCTTTCAATATAAATATCTAAGAAAGTTGAAGTTCTTCCAATACTCATAGCAGCACCATTTTGCTCCTTAACTGCAGCTAAATAGGCAATATATAACCATTGAATAGCCTCTTGAGCATTTTTAGCAGGATTGGAAATGTCGAAACCATAAATTTCACCTAATTCCTTTACTTCATTTAAAGCTCTTATTTGTTCAGAAAGCTCCTCTCTTAGTTTTATATTTTCATCGCTCATTGTCATTCCTTCAGTACTAAGCAATTGATTTTTTTTATCTTCAATTAAAAAGTCTGCTCCGTATAGGGCAAGTCTTCTGTAGTCACCGATTATTCTTCCCCTACCATAGGCATCAGGAAGACCGGTTATAATACCTGATTTCCTTGCCTTTCTCATTTCACTTGTATAAACATCATAAACTCCACTATTATGAGTTTTTCTGTATTTTGTAAAAATATCAACAATATTATTATCGATGTCGTAGCCATAGGACTTACATGCAGCAAGGGACATTCTTATACCACCAAAAGGTTGTAAGGACCTTTTAAAAGGTTTATCTGTTTGAAAACCAACAATTTTTTCTAAATCTTTATTTAGGTAACCGGCTTTATGGGAAGTAATAGTAGATATGATTTTTGTATCCATATCCAATACTCCACCGGCATCTCTTTCCTGTTTACGTAAATCTGTTACAATATCCCAAAGTTTTTTTGTTGACTCAGTAGGAGAGCATAGGAAATTGTCGTCTCCCTTATATTCAGTATAATTTTCTTGAATAAAATTTCTTACATCAACTTTTTTTTGCCAATTACCATTTGAAAATCCTATCCATTCTTTTTTCATAAAATCTCCTTAATTTGTAAATAAATGGGCTATATATTTTAAACAACTAAATCCTATCTAAATAGTAGGTATTGCAAATAAAAATTTTATCCTTGCATAGTAATTATAGCTTAATTAATAATGAATATCAGTGAACCTGATCACGTATTATTATGTATTTATGTAAATTTAGTTAGGTATTTAATTATTTTTATAATTGTAACCTAATAAAGCTTATATTAAAATGAGCTAAATCACTTTGATATTATTTATTTATAAATATTAGCAATTTAAATTGTGAAAAGTGAA
>DUUN01000726.1 GCA_012841535.1 Gallicola sp.
AATTTAAAGAGGTGATTATGTATGAGCGAAAAAGAAAAAGAGAACTTAATTGAAGAAAACTTAGAAACAGAAGAAAAAAACAAAAAAGGTTTTTTGGGAACAATGAAAGGTTTAGCTAGAGACGCAGCTACAAAAAGTGCAGAGTTTGTAAAAGTTGGTTATGAAAAAACTAGGGACAAAATAAATGATATTAAAGACACAAGAGAGTTTGAAAAAGCTATTTTAAGTGCCTTGGAGAAAAAAACTTACTTGTTTCAGATAAAAGGCTCATATAATAAAGGAGAGTTAAACACAATAAGAGCGTTTAGAGATACAAATAATGGTTTCTTATTTATACCTTTAGATGAACCAAATCTTAAATTAATTAAAAGTAAAACAAACTTAATTACTACATCAGATTCATCTGAAATCACAATTCTTTTTATTGAAGATAAAGCCGTTGAACAGATACCATTAGAGATAAATGAAGAGAAAAAAATAGAAATTCAATGTTTAAAAGCAAAGTTTGAATTTATAAAAGACCCTTTAGAGAAACAAATTACTAATATATCCAATGTTGTAAATCAAAGTGTTAATGTTTCTGCTGAACACACAGGCGATATAAATGTAATTTCTAATATTGAAATTGAACTTGATAAATTTATGGATGAAGTAAGAAATTATAAAACTAGAATTTTATCGAAAGAAAGAAAGGCTCAGGAAGAAGCAATTAAAATAATAGGTCCTGTAAAAGAAACGATAATAAATGGTAAGAAAGATCAATCGATATTACAGAATTTTCTAAATTTATTAGCTGGATTTGCTCCAGCATTAGCAGAAGTCTTTAAAACATTTATGTAATCCCCCATTCAAATGGTTAGTGAAGCTTAAGGGTACCGTACGGGTGGGGGTTTAAAAAACACGACGCCTATTTTTTGAAAATCTTGAAAATAATATGAAAAAATTAAAAGTCACTTTGTGACTTTTTTGTTTTATTGGTGGAAATAAACCAATGAGTAAAATAAATAATGTACATTTAGAATATGAAAGATTAAAATGTTTATTTAAAACAGTTGGTCCGACAAAAGCAGAACTAGTAGATAAGTTATTACATGAAGCAGCATGTATGATGCAACAATTAAATAATTTAAGAGAACAAATAAAAAGTATAGTGATATATAAATATCTAATAGAGGTACACAAAGACAAACGGAAGCAGCAAAATATTATACTAAATTAGTAAATAGTTATGAAACAGTTATTAAAACTTTAACTTCAATCATGGGTCAAAATGTTTTAGATGAAGATAACGAGTTTGATGAATTTATGAAAAGGTTAGAGGCTTGAGTTACTTATTAGAATACTATGAAAAGATAAAAGAAGGTTCTATTGTTGTTGTTAATGATTTAATGAATGTGCTAGATGGTTTAGTAAAAGATTAAGAAAATCCTAGATATATGTATGACTTAAAACCAGGACATGTAAGAATCGATTTTATTTAAACATTTTGTAAACATACCAAAAGTCCTTTTAATGGTATGCCATTTATTTTAGAACTCTGGGAAAAAGAAGTTTTAGAAGTAGCATGCGAATTTAAGATGGCTGATACAAACTTAAGAAGGTTTAAAGAAGTATTACTATTAATTGCTAGAAAGAATGGTAAAACTACATTTATTGCTGCTATAGACTTAGCAGAGTTTTTCTTATCTAGAGGTGGTGTTGATATTGTATGTGCATCTAACACCACGGAACAAACTACATTTTATTTGAAGAAATAAACAACATGAGAGAACAATCTAAAGCTTTATCTAATAAAAGAAGAAGTACAAAAAACATCTTTCAAATATATTCACCAGTTACTAAAAACAAAATAAAAAAGTTATCAGCACAATCAAATAATGGAAAAATACTTTATTCATTACAAGATGTATGTAGATTATTTGGGATTAATTTACAAAAAGCAAGAATGGAAATAAGAAATGATAATATTTATGAAATTTCATTAAAAAAAGGAACAAGTAAAGGCAAGAAATTATTTATTCTAGAAAAAGATTTAAAAAACGAAGATACTGCATCGTTTATATTAAATAGATTAAAAGAATTAGAAACAAAAGTTTCAGTACTAAAAATAGAACAAGAAGAAAATATGGAAAAAATAAAACTTTCAGATAAACTATTCAGAAAAAAGGACCAATAGATCTATACCTAATACGAAATCGAATAAAATATAAAAGTTTATCATATTCAAGTATATTAGAAGATTTAAGACTTGCAGTATTGTTTAACAAAGATAACTTTCCTAACCAAAAATATATAGATAGTTCACATTTTAGATTAATTAAAATAACAACAACGGAAAGAAAAGTCTTAGTCTATCAAAAAGAAATATAACTTATAGAAGATATTCTAAAAAAGAAAGCTTGTGCAAAATGAATCAAAGCCAACCTAAAATCCTATATACAGTAGATAATTAAATGGAAATTTTATAAGTAAAAAGAAGAACAGTGCATGGCTGGGTAAAAGATGGAAAAATCAAAGCTGTACGAGTTGGTTGTCAGCTTTGATTTCCCAAAGAATATTTACAAATAAACACAGTAGACAACAGAAATAATTAATTAGGCAATAACTAGTGTGGACGCCTAACTTGAAGTAACTATAAAAAGCGCAGATATATCTTTGATATGCGTCCAAGTATAGTTAAATGAAAATAATAAAAAGGGGTATATAAACATGGCCAGACCGCTAAAAAAAGATTTAGAATATTTCCCTTTAGATGTATGGATATTTAGAGATGATAAAATTAGAGATTTAAATTACCATGTAGGTCCATTAGGTGAGTTAATATATATAAGAATACTCACACTTGTATATGAAAACGGATATTACTTAGAAACAATAATTTCAAGATTAGCTAAAATATTACATAAAGATTTAGGACCACAATGGATTAAACTCGAACGGATCAGTATGTTCATTCACGCTCGCTTGGAGGCCGTACTCTTTGATGATGAACTCACAGGACAAGATGTAATTACATTTGTAACCGTACAAAAACAATATCTTTTATCAACTGTAAGAAGAAAAGATATTAATATTGATAAATATTGGCTTTTAGAGCCATCTGAATCTGTAAGGCCAGCGGATGCTACTTTAAGCCTGTCTAAAGAGAGTGTTAATGATAACAATAACATAGTTAATGTTAGCAATAACTCAGTTAATGCAAACATTAGTACACAAAGTAAAAGTAAAAGAAAAATAGATAAATTGATAAATAGTGATAGAAGAGTTTATGGCAAGCCAAAACTCCATTTTATAACCAATGTTTTAATTAAAAATAAGTTTATTGAAGAAGATGATCTTGATATTTTTAAATATAACATGTTAGCAGAAGAATTAATAAGGGACTATGGATTTGAAAGAACACTATCAGGAACGAACTATATTTTAAAGTGGAGTAAAAAGGATCATATTCAAATAGAAAACAAATATGAATACTTTAAAGCAAGCTCTTATAGAAACATCAGTTCATTAAATAATAATACTGGAGGATATGATTTTGAAAAAGAACTCGATAAATTCCTTAAAGAAATGGGTGTCGAAGATTAGAAGGTATGAATATGAGATTGCAAGACTATATGAAAAGTTAGAATACTTAGAAGTTAAGTCTATAGGATATAATAGTCCGTCATTTGCTCCCAGGATTAGTTCTAAAGCATCATCTAATAGTTTTGGTATAGATTACTGGTTAGAAAAAATAGATGAGTGTGAAAGAGAACTGAAGTATAAAGAAAAAGAAGTTAAAAAATATTATAACTTCTTAGATAAGTTAG
>DUUN01000423.1 GCA_012841535.1 Gallicola sp.
AAGTTTAAATTACCTTTTGAATCATCAAATATATCATACTCACTTTTAATTCCCTTTTTCTTTAAACTATTAATATAATTATTGTGGTCATTATTGTCCTTTGGAACATATCTTAAATTAAGTACATAGTCCCATTTTACCGAATCAAATAAAATTACGTTTTCTTTAGGTACTTCAATTATATAAATAACTTCATTTTCAATAGGTTTCATACAATTTTCTGCATTTGTACTACACCAAATATGATACTGTGCATAATCCGGTCTTTTTACTCTTTTTTCTGCTTCTTTAACAAACCAATCATACCCTCTAATAAAAATATTTGAAATTACTCCAAAACTATTTTCTATATAACTTTTTTTATTTACTAATATCTTTTCTTTTCTTAATACTTCAAGAGATTTATCATTCTGACAAGTAAATAAAATAATATTATTATCTTTTTCAATTAATTTTATTCTTTCCATTTCCTTCTCCTTTTGATAATTTTAGTAATCACGATTATTTTATTTACAGTATATCAAATTTTACAATAAAAAAACTAGATTATAAAAGTTTACTTACAATCTAGTTTCTAGTTCTATAATTTTTTTCTTATCATATACCATGGTTTTACTGAAAAATCTATTTTAGTTTTAAATATCTCTCTTGCTCTAGGAACTACATCTACTTCTTTTCCTTCGTCATTTATCATGGTCCCCATTTCAAACTCAAAATAATCTTTTTCCGGTCCAAATACCTCTAATTTATCTCCTTTGAAAATTCTATTTCTTTGTTCAATAGTTGCTATTTTTGTATTTTCATCGTAATCTAGCACTATACCTACAAAATCATAATTTCTTGTATATGAACTGGAGGTATATAACTGATCTTCTGCTGTAGGTTTATTATAGAAAAAACCCTTAGTAAAATCCCTATGACTAGACTTCTTAATTTCATTTAATAAATAATCGGCTAATTCTTTAGTAAAATCTCCATTATAATAAGCGTCTATAGCAATTCTATAGCTTCTTATAACTGTAGCTACATAGTACTGTGTTTTTACTCTACCTTCTATTTTTAAACTATCAACGCCTGATGAAATTAAGTCATCTAAGGAATCAATCATACATAAATCCTTTGAGTTATATATAAAAGTACCTTTATCTGTTTCTTCTATAGGATAATACTCTCCAGGTCTTTTTTCTTCCACTAAATGATATTTCCATCTACAAGCCTGTGCACAATCTCCTCTATTAGCATCTCTACCTGTCATATAGTTACTTAATAAACATCTCCCAGAATAGGATATACACATTGCACCATGAACAAAAACCTCTAAATCCATATTTGGAACTTCTTCTTTTATTCTTTTTATTTCCTCTAGTGATAATTCTCTCGCTAAAACTATTCGTTTAATGCCCATTTTTTCCCAAAACTTAACTGTCTTATAATTTGTAACCGATGCTTGAGTGGATAAATGTACCTCCAAATCTTCACTGATACTTCGAACTATTGAATATATTCCCGGATCTGATACTATTACAGCATCAACATTAATATCTATTAAATACTGAACATATTCTTCAAGTCCATCTAAATCATCATTATGTGGAATTATATTTAAAGTAATATATACTTTCTTCTTTCTACTATGTGCAAATTCTACACCTTCTTTTAATTGTTCTTCATTAAAATTTTTAGAAGCTGTACGCATTCCAAATGCCTCTCCTGCTAAATATACTGCATCAGCACCATACATTATTGCAATTTTTAATTTTTCTAAATCTCCTGCTGGAGCTAATAATTCTACTTTTTTCAAAATATCCCCCTATTTTTGTAGTATATCCTAAACTATTATACTACAAAAAAATAAATGATATATAGTTTCATATCATTTATTTTTTATAATACTTTTTATATCTATTCATTTCTATAAGTTATCATCATGCCATCATCTATTGGTACAATAGATGATGATAGTCTTTTGTCATTAATTAATAAATCAATATATTCGTCTAATCTTTTAACAATTGTAATTTTTCTATGTCTAGTCGTCTTATATTTTTCTTCTGCTACCATGCCACGAAACAAAATATTATCAGATACTAAAACTCCATTAACCTTTAATTTATCGATTGTTTTTTCAAAAAAATTTATATACTGGCCTTTTGCAGCATCAATAAAAATTAAGTCATATTCATCTTCTAATAATTCAATAACTTCATTTGCATCGCCAAGTATACAATGAATATCTTTCTCAAAGCCAAATTTTTCAATATTTAATTTAGCTTCTAAGAAACTATCTTCATTAATTTCAATTGTAGTAATTTTAGAATCTTTAGATGCCATTTTCATTATTATAGATGAATATCCTATAGCAGTTCCTATTTCTAATATTTTACAAGGTTTTTTTATTTTTACAATCATTCCTAGAAAATTTCTTACTTCCGGCTCTATTATAGGAATATTGTTCTTTAATGCAAATTCTTCAATTTCTCTTAATAATTTATTGTCAGTTTGTGACTTTTTTCTAATATATTCTTCAACAACTTTATTTACAATCATTAATCTAATTCTAATTCCTTTTCTATAGCATCATAAATTTCCTTTAATTCAATAGAAAAATTAGCTTCTGCTATTAGAAACTTCCCTACGTCTTGGTTCATCATCATAATATTTTGTAAGTTTTCTAATTTTTTTACTTCTTCTTCTGATTCTTTTCCCTGACTTACATAATTTAATTGATAATCCATAACTTTTTTTCTAAAGTCATCTATCATATCTTTATTTTTTTCATCTTTATAAACTTCATTATATAGATTTTTATACTCAATAAATTTATCACTTTTTGATATTTCAATTCCTAAGTCTTTTGCTTTTGATACTAAGTCCATAAAAACCTCCTATGCTTCAATAATTATTGGTAATATCATTGGTTTTCTTTTGATTTTACCATAAACATATTTTTTCAGATTTTCTCTAACACTATTTTTAATTGTAGTCCAATCTTTTATATTTTTATTTCTACAAACGGATAAAGCATTTTCTGCCACTAATTTTGCTTCTTCCATTAAATTAGTATTTTCTTTTACATAAACAAATCCTCTAGAAATAATATCAGGTTCAGAAATAATCTCACCAGTATCCTTATTTACAGTTATTACTACAACTATTAATCCGTCCTCTGCAAGATGTTTTCTATCTCTAAGAACAATATTTCCAACATCGCCTATTCCTAATCCATCTACTAGTATATTACCTGCATAATCTGTTTCTACAAGTTTTCCTGTACGTTTAGTAAATTCAAAAGTATTACCATTTTTACCTATGAAAATATTTTTTTTCTTCATTCCTAAACTTTCTGCCAGTTCCGCGTGTTTTTTTAAATGTCTATATTCACCATGGATAGGAATAAAGAATTTAGGCTTTAATAGAGTATGAATTAACTTTAATTCTTCTTGACAAGCATGCCCAGAAACATGAACATCTGCCAATGTATCATATATAATATTAACACCTATTTCTGTTAATTTATTTATTATTGAAGATACTGTTTTTTCATTTCCTGGTATTGGGGAAGCCGAAATAATTACTGTGTCCTCTGGAACTAATTGTACTTTCCTATGCTCTCCATAAGCCATTCTTGTCAAAGCACTCATAGGCTCACCTTGACTTCCTGTAGTCAATAAAACTATTTTATTGCCTTTGTACTTATCTATATCCTTTAATTCAATAAATGTATCATCTTTTACTTTTAAATAATCCAATTCCCTTGCAACGGAAACAATATTTACCATTGATCTTCCCGATAATGCAATTTTTCTACCATAATGTTCTGCCGCATTAATAACTTGTTGTATTCTATGAACATTTGAAGCAAAGGTTGCTACAACTATTCTAGATTTTGCTTTTGAAAATAAGTCTATAAAAGTTTCTCCAACAGATTTTTCACTTAAGGTATATCCAGGTCTTTCCACATTTGTACTTTCTGCAAGTAATACTAAAACACCTTTTTTACCTAACTCTGCTATTCTTGTTAAATCCATTACATCTCCATCGATTGGAGTAAAATCTATTTTAAAATCACCTGTGAAAAAAATAACTCCTATAGGTGTAGTAATAGCAAAACTAACAGAATCCGGTATACTATGACTAGCTTGTATAAATTCTACAGAAAAAATACCTAATTTTATTGAGCTTCCTTTTTCAACTATCTTCAGATTTTTTTTACTTAACCCATGTTCATTTAATTTTGCTTTTATTAAGCCAATTGTTAATTTAGTTCCATATACTGGAACATCAAAATTCCTTAATATATATGGAATTGCTCCTATATGGTCTTCATGACCATGTGTAACAACAATTCCTCTAATTTTTTCTTTGTTTTTTTCCAAATAATCTGTATCTGGTATAACTAAATCTACTCCAGGCATATTATCATCTGGAAAAGTTAAACCACTGTCGACTATAATTAAATCTTTTCCAAATTCTACGACAGTCATATTTTTACCAATTTCAGAAACCCCGCCTAAAGGTATAATTTTTAATTTATTTTGTTTTTTTGGTGCCATTCAAATCTCCTTGTTCAATTTCTTTAGATTGACATTCGGAGCACAGTCCAAAAAATTTCAAAACATGATTTTGAATTTTAAAATTATAAGTTTTTTCTATATCTTCTTCTATATTATCTAATAAATCATATTTCACTTCTTCAACCTTACTACAATTTGTACAAATTAAATGATGATGTTGATGTTTTTCTCCATCTGAAACAAGTTCGTATCTATATCTATTATCATCAAAATCCAATTTGTAAACTATATCTAGTTCTTCAAATAACAATAAAGTTCTATAAACTGTTGCTATTCCAATGTCTTTATCTATTTTATTAACTATTTCATGTAGTTCCTCAGGACTTAAGTGGGATTCATCATTTTCTAACAAGGCTTGAAAAATAACTTCTCTTTGTTTTGTTACTTTATAACCATTTTCTGTTAATATTTGTTTTAAATTATTTAAATCCATAAACCCTCCTATTCTACTGAATTCTTTCTCCTTTTAATTTTTCATATATTTCCACAGCATCTTTTAATTCTTCTTCATCTTCTATGCCTTCTAAAATTATTTCTCCATTATTAGCTCTTTTTATTCTAAATATATATATAGTATTATCTTCTTTATTTGTAGTTAAAAGAGCAGCATAATCATTATCATCCATTCCAAAAGTATCTAATAGCTCATATTTATGCAAGTTACCTGACTCATCATAAAGTTCTATAATCTCCATTGCTCCTCCTAATACATATCCAAATATGCTTGAAGAATATAAGTTGCTGCAACCATATCTATTAATTTTTTTCTTTTTTTTCTTCTTACATTTCCTTCAATTAATGTTCTTTCAGCAGAAACTGTAGTTAATCTTTCATCTTGAAAAACTATTTCTGCAGAAATAGCTTTCTTTAATTTTTCACAAAATTTATAAACTTTTTCTGCCTGAGGACCTATTGTATTATTCATATTTTTAGGTAGTCCGACAATTATTTTTATAATATTATTTTCTTCAATTATTTTTAAAAGTTCTTTTATATCATCTTTATCATTTGTTCTAAATATCGTTTTATAGCCCTGTGCCGTAATAAAGAAAGGATCGCTAATTGCAACACCTATTGTCTTATCACCTATATCTAAACCCATATATCTTTCCATTAGACCACCTTTATATAAAAATCTGGACAAACTGTAGCACAATATCCACATAAAACGCATTTATTATAATCAACAGTAGACACTCCATTTAGAATTTTTAATGCATCTTGATTACATCTTTGTACACAATTTCCACAAGCAGTACAATACTCTTCAATTATTAATTTCCTTCGTTTTGAAAGTAACTTTTCCTTTAGTTCTTCAGGATAAACTCCATTGTTAATTAAAGATATATTACAATCTATTTCTTCAATACTTTGCATTCCAACAGCAATAGAATCTATAAATTTTAGCTTATTTAAAAATTTGAAAGATTTCTCAATATCCTTAATTAAATGACCTCCACCTAACGGCTTCATACTGTAAATACCCTTGCCAAGTTTTTTTGATTCCTCTAATGCTTTAATCATTTCAGTAACATTACCATCGCCAATACCAAGTCCATCTTTATTTAAAATTGGATGAATTAACTCTAGCTCAGGATATTTATTAGCTCCTAGAACTCCACTTATTCTATGAGTAGATAATCCCAGGGCCCTAATATATCCCTTATTTTTAGCCTCCATGAAGAATTCCAAAGCTTCATAATGCCCTTTAATTGTTAATTCTGACTCCTGTTCATGTAGTAGGAATATATCTATATAATCTGTATTTAATTCATTTAGAGCCTCTTTTAATGCATCTTCAGCTAATTTTCTATTCCATGCATAAGATTTAGTAGAGATGATTAAATCATTTCTACTAAATCCTTTTAATGCCTCTCTTATATAATAATAATTGTCATATAATTGAGCTGTGTCTATAAAATTAATCCCATTATTAAAAGCATGCTCTATTAAATACGCCCCTTCTTTTATAGTTAAATTACTTTGAAAGGGCGTCATAGTTAAGCTACCAAAACAAATATTTGAAGTTATAATACCTGTGTTTCCTAATTCGCTATATTTCATTAATTATTTTATATTATTCTCTTTCAAATAAAATTCTAATAGTTCTTCAAGTAAATCATCTCTGTCGATTTGTCTAATAATATTTCTTGCATTTCCATGACTTGTAATATAAGTTGGGTCGTCTGATAATATATATCCTATAATTTGATTTACAGGTTTATAACCTTTTTCTTCTAATAGGTTATAAACAGATTTCAAAATTTCTTTAACGGACTTTGATTCTTCTTTTTGTGGTTCAAACATTACGGTTTTGTTGATATTATTATCTTCTTTTCTCATTTTTCCTCCTATTTTATTATTGATTCTAAAATTTCATCTACTGAATCCATTGCAAATTTAACTTTAGTTACATCTTTTCCACCAGCCATGGCAAAGTCTTTTCTTCCTCCACCATTACCACCTGTTAAAATAGCTACTTCTTTTACTATATTTCCTGCAGAAATATTTTTTTCAACTATATCCTTAGTAACCAAGGCTAAAAAATTAACTTTCTTACCACTTGTATTTGACATTACTACAATTCCTGAACCAAGCTTATCCCTTATAGTATCACCTAATTCTCTAAATGTGTTCATATCCATATCTTTTGCTGAGTATTTAATATATTTAATTCCCTTTATTTCATTAACATTTGCTAATACTGAATCTAGGTCCTTTTTGCTCTCTTCATTTTTAATTTTTTTAAGCTCTTTTTCTAATGATTTTATATCTTTCTGTATTAAAGATATTTTATTATTAATTTCTTTTCTATCTACCTTTAATTCCTTAGAAATATCATTTAATAATTTTTCATTTTCTTTTAAATGATTATATACTTCCGGTCCTGTAATAGCTTCTATTCTTCTTATTCCTGCTGCAACAGATGATTCAGAAATTATTTCAAACATTTGTATGTCTGAAGTTGATGAAGCATGAGTTCCACCGCATAGCTCTACTGAATATTTATCTCCAATATTAATTACTCTAACAATATCCCTATATTTATCTTCAAATAAACCAATTGCTCCCAAATCTTCAGACTCTTTTAAAGTCATATAATTTGAACTAATCGGTAAACCTAAAGAAATTATTTCGTTTACTTTGTCTTGGACCTTCATTAAATTTTCTTTTGAGATAGCCTCATAATGAGTTATATCAAATCTTAATCTATCTGGACCTACATAGGACCCAGCTTGATGAACATGAGTTCCTAAAACTTCTCTTAAAGCTTTGTGAAGTAAATGAGTTGCTGTATGATTTCTAACAGTATTTTTCCTTCTCATTAAATCAACTTTTAACTCTACATTATCCCCTACGGAAAACTCACCATTATCAACTTTTATATGATGTAAAATAGCATTGTTAGAATTTTTAGTAGTATTTGTTACATAAGCTTTCGCATCTTTATCTTCAATAAGACCCGTATCTCCTACTTGTCCTCCTCCTTCTCCATAGAAAGAGGTTTCTTCTACTACTAGTATACCATTTTCTCCCTTTGATATTCTATTTACATCTTCTCCATCTACAAATATCTTAATAATTTTTGATTTGTTTTCTGTTTTTTCATATCCTAAAAAATTTGTTTCTGTTAAGTTTTCAATACTTTCATTAATTTCATTAGACCAGCCAATATTATCCTCGTGTCTAGAAAGTCTTGATCTAATTCTTTGTTCTTCCATTAGTTTATTAAATTCAGATAAATTCACCTTTAAATCATTTTCTTCTAAAATTTCCATTGTTAAATCAATTGGAAAACCATAGGTATCATATAATTTAAAAGCATCCTTACTGTTAATTTCTGACAAATTCTGACTTTTACTTTCAGCCATAATTTTTTCAAGTATATTAAGACCTTGGTCTATAGTTTCTTGAAATTTATTTTCTTCAGCATTTATTATTTTAAATATTCTTTCACTATCTTCTAATAATTCTGGATATTCGGTATTATAGATTTCCATAACTTTTTTTGCTACTTCTACAATAAAGTTTCCTTCAATACCTAGTAATTTTCCATGTCTAGAAGCTCTTCTTAAAAGTCTTCTAAGAACATATCCTCTACCTTCATTACTTGGTATTACACCATCATATATTAAAAATGTTATAGCTCGTATGTGGTCAGCAATAATTCTAATGGAAACATCATCTTCTTCATCTGTTTTATATTTCTTATTAGAAATATTTTCTACTACAGAAATAATGTCTTTTACTAAACCAATTTCAAAAATATTGTCAGCATTTTCTAATACCATTGTTAATCTTTCTAAACCCATTCCAGTATCTATATTAGGTGAGTCTAGATCATGGTAAACTCCATTTGAATCTTTGTTGAACTGTGTAAATACTAAATTCCATACTTCTAAAAATCTATCACAATCACAACCAGGTTTACAGTTTGGATCGTCACAGCCATGGCCTATTCCTCTATCTACGTGAATTTCAGAACAAGGTCCACAAGGTCCCTCATCTAACTCCCAGAAGTTATCTTCTTTACCTAGTCTAACAATCTTTTCTTCAGGAATACCTATATGGTTTTTCCATATATCATAAGCTTCATCGTCTTCCTCATAAACAGAAACCCAAAGTATTTCTTCAGGTATTTCCATTTTTTCTGTTAAAAATTCCCAAGCCCAAGTAATAGCTTCTTTTTTAAAATAGTCTCCAAAAGAAAAATTCCCTAACATTTCAAAGAAAGTACCATGTCTTTGAGTCTTTCCAACTGATTCTATATCACCAGTTCTTATACATCTTTGTGATGATGCAGCCCTATTTTTAGGCATTTTTAATTCCCCAGTAAAATATTTTTTTATTGGTGCCATACCTGCATTTATTAACAATAAACTATTATCATCTTGTGGAATCAAGGGAAAACTTTTTAATATATTATGATCTTTATCTTTAAAAAAATCTAAAAATTCTTTTCTAATTTCATTTAATCCTAATTTTTTCATATAACCTCACCTTATATATTATCTTCTTCATTTTCTTCTTTAATAAAAAACTTCTTTACGTCATTTTTATAATGATTAATAACAACTTTTATCGTCGCAACAACCGGTACTGAAAAAATCATTCCCGGTACTCCAAACATACCTGCTCCAATTATCAGACATAATAAAATCAACATCGGGTTTAATCCTATAGTTGTACCTAAAATTTTTGGAGCCATAATATTGTTTTCTGCCCATTGAATAAGCAAAAAAACTACTGCAACAAATAGCGCTTTAATTGGACTATCAAAAAAAGCTATTAATACTGCGGGAATAAACCCAAGTGCCGGACCAATATAGGGGATAATATCTGCTACACAAGTAATAATTCCTACTATTAGTGCATATTCAATCCTCATTATAAATAAAAATATAGCTGTAAGAACACCTACTGCCATTGCCATTATTAAACGGCCACGAACAAATTGTGAATTAACCTTATCTATATCCTTTAAGAGTGAAATAATATTTTCTCTATGTTTTTCTGGTATTGATTTTTTAAATCCTTCAACATATTTTTCCTTATCCATTAAAAAATAAAAAGAAAATATTGGTATTAATACAATTCTTATTAGTCCGCTGGCTATTCCACTAACTCGTTCTCCGACATTTGAAATTCCGGCAATTAATTTTCCTTGTAAGCTTGAAATACTTTTAGTAAAAGTTCCCTTCGCCTCTGTAATTAAGTTCTGTACAGTTTCATTTTCACTAAAGTTTTCCTTTAAAAATTTATATGCAGAATTAAACAAATCTTCAAAAAAGGACGGTAAAGTATATAACAATCTTTTTAATTGCTCGCTTAATTTAGGCATAATTAGTATTATAATTATAGCAAATAATAATATAACTAAAAAATACACAAGTAAAATTGCATATGCCCGTTTTACCCCTTTATTCTCTAGTTTTTTTACTAAGGGATTAATTAAATATGCTACAACTAAAGCAATTATCATAGTTATAATGGTACTACCTATTATGGTAAACTTAGTAAAAATATATAACACTGCCAATATTACCAGTATATATACTGTAACTCTCTTTATATAACTTTGATCTAATCTTAATCTATTTTTTAAACTGACTTTAGTATTTCCTATATTGATTAAATAATAAATACCTAAGGCAATTAAAACTGTTAGTAGAATAAATATAACATTTATTAAAGTCTCTCTAACATCAAATGGCATTTCACAACCTCCTTCATACAAGGAATATTTTAAATTATAAATAAATATTAAAAAAATATAGGCTGT
>DUUN01000105.1 GCA_012841535.1 Gallicola sp.
GCTACTGGAGGGAGTAGCAGGCTCAGGAAAACGCTTTTTAGTATCTTCATTCTTTGATTTTTTGAAAAGGAGAAAACTAATAGGAAAGGATAGGGATTTAATATATTTTCATCCGTCCTACTATGATAATGAAAATAATATGGATACTGCATTATTTAATCCGGACTTTGGGTTTTGGAATAAGGCAAAAGGTTCCATGTTATATATTAGCCATGTTGAAAAATTAAGTGCCTCTTTGCAAAATAAGTTAGCAGATAAAATAGATTATAAAAATGTGAATAATTCAGAAGAACCGTTTTTAATAATGAGTACAACGAAGGATATATCCGTATTAAATGAAAAATTACAGTTAGTAATTCCCATAGATATAAAAATACCACCAATAAAGGAAAGAGCTTTTACTGAAAGAAAAAATATTCTTTTGAAATTTCTTCTAGAGGAAGAAAAGAGTCTTGGTAAGAAGATTATTTTGTCAAAAGTTGCCCTTGATGAATTATTAGATGCCTATATGGAAAGTGGAGTTACGAAATTAAGGGTTGATTTAAGAAAGCTACTGTCTGAGATTATTCAAGATAGTGACGATGAGACTATTATAATACAGAGATATCATATTCCTAAAAAGGGGAAAAGAGTATCTTTAGAAACCGATGATTCAAAAGAATTTGAACTTATGGAAATTTCGGAGCATTTTAGCGATGAAAGATTGGAAGAAACCGAAAATATAGAATATTATAGTGAATTGTTAAAAATATTTGAAAATTATGGGAAAAATAAAGATTTTTCAAGTTTTATAGATAATAGTAGAGCTTTAACTAGAAAATACTATGACAATATAGCTTTTTCTAAAAAATTCAATAAATTTAATGAATCAGATAATATTGAGAAAAACTTAGTTAATATTTTAGATGAAATAGTGGAAAATGCTCGGGTAACCCTACCTTTTAACTGTGTTTCTTTATTATCTAAGGAAATATCACAGTATTTAAATGAAAGATCATATTATGAAAAATGGCTTTTTGAAAAATATTTTCAAATTGAGGATTTGTTAAATTTTTTAAGGATTCAAATGGAAACAGCCTACTTAATATCTGAACATATAGCTTCAATTCTTCAAGAGCGATTTTCCATAATAATACCAAGTATGAGTAAGGTGTTTTTAACTTTAAATATATATTTTTATAATAGGGAATTAGAAGATCGTCTAACATCGGGAATAATTATATGTCACGGGTATTCGACAGCAACTAGTATGGCAGATACTGCCAATACTATGTTAGGCCATCAGGTATTTAGGGGAATAGATATGCCCTTACATGCAAATGTTAAGGAAATAGCATTAGAGATGGATAATTTTTTATTAAATCATAAATATTTAAAGAATGTAATACTATTGGTAGATATGGGTTCGTTATCTGAAATAGAAGAGCATTTAACGACCTATACGAATATAAATTTAGCTGTTGTTACAAATGCTTCAACAGCTGTAGCTTTATATATTGGAGAAGAGTTATTGGAACACAAGGAATTTTCTAAGATAGTATCTGATGTTGAATTGAAAATTAAAACCACTAGTCGAATTATATCCCTTAATAAGAAAAAAACTGCAGTATTATTTATAAGTGAGATGGGATTAGAAGTATCTAAAAGTGTTTCGGAACTGGTACAACAAAGCCTTCCTAGAGCAATAAACATAGAGTGGATTTGTATTGATATTGATAAGGTAGACAATTTTTTAAATAATCCTATTTTTGCAGATTATGACATCAAGTTAATTGTTGGAGCTGAAGGGCTATCAAAAGATATTAAGACGGTTTCCCTAGAAGAGTTAGTACAGCCTACAGATTTATGTATTTTAGATGATATATTGAAACAGGAATTAAATTATGATGAAATAGAGCTTTTTCATAAAAATCTATTAAAGAATTTATCTCTTAGAAGTGTAATGGAGCATATTACAATTTTAAATGTAGACAGGCTTATGGATCTAACAGTAGATGCTGTTAGTAAGTTACAGAAGAATTTAAATAGGGAGTTTTTACCAAAAACATTAGTTGGAATTTATATTCATATTAGTAATTTAATTGAAAGACTGGTAACGAAAAACGAGCTACAAGTACAGGAGAAAAATACTAAGTTATTTGAAAAGAATAACCAGGAATTTATTTTAGCTGTTAGGAATAGTTTTACAAATCTTTTAGAGGATTATAATGTTGAAATTCCAATAAGTGAAATAATTTATATATATGATTATATATCTAATGATAAAAAGGTCGTGGAGGAGGAACTATGAAGGAGGAACAGCTTTGTATAATGAATCATCATTATCAGTTTTATCCAATAGAAGAAGTTTTTAAAACTGCCAATAATCTTGGAATAAAGAATATAGAAATATGGACTGCTCCACAACATTTTTATGTAGATTATTTGAATTATGATAGTCCGGAAAAAATAATTGAGTATTCAAAAAAATATAATGTAAAAATAGCTTGTATTTGTCCGGAACAAACCAATCCAAAACCCAACAATATAGCAACTATAGATGAAAATCAACGTAAGAGAACAGAAAACTATTTTAGGAATGTAGTGGATATTGCAAGTGTTACAGGAGCTGAAAAGGCAGTAGTAACTTCAGGATGGGGGTTTTTAAATGTCCCTAGAGAAAAAAGTTGGAATTATAGTCTAGAGATGATGAAAAGAATATGCTCATATGCGGAAGAAAGGAAGGTTCTACTATGTATGGAGGCACTACAACCAACGGAATCCAATTTAGTCAAAAATATAGAAGATTTACATAGATATTTAAATGAAGTAAATTCAAAATGTTTGAATATTTGTATAGATTTAGGAGCTGCATCTGTTGCAGGAGAATCAATAGATGAATATTTTAATACTTTTGGCAAAAGAATAAAGCATTGCCATTTTGTAGATGTTGGAGAAGATACTCATTTAGCTTGGGGAGATGGAAATAGAAATATGTTAGAGGATTTAAAGATATTTGAAAAGTATAAATATGAAGGATATTTAAGTATGGAGATTGCAAATAGTAGATATCATAAAAAACCATTTCTTGCAGATGAGCAATCACATAGTAAATTTATAGAAAATATAGAAAAAATAAATAGCTTAGAGAGGAAGGAAATATGAGGAAATTCATCATTGCAGGTCATGGTAGATTTTCGAGTGGTTTAATGAGTGCTATAGAATTGATTATTGGAAAACAGGATGATGTTTTAGTTTTAGATTGCTACATTGATCCAAAACAGAATGTAGAAGAAGATATAGATAAAATATTTAATAGTGTAACTGAAGGTACGGAATTAATATGCTTTACAGATATTTTAGGAGGAAGTGTAAACAATATATTTATGAAATATATTGATCGTTCAAATATCTATATATTTACAGGAAGTTCTTTGCCCATATTACTTGAAACTTTTAGTAATAAGGAAGTGCCTTGGGAATCGCTAAAGAACTATATTTTAGATATAGGTAATAAGGGCTTTTGTTTATGTAATAATATTTCAAAAGAAGAGGAAGAAGATTTTTAGGAGGTAATTATGATTAAGTTATTAAGAGTAGATCATCGTCTACTTCATGGGCAAGTGGCTTTTTCATGGACCAACTCCATAGGAGCAGATTGCATATTAGTTGCTAGTGACAAAGTAGTTAAAGATGAAATATGGAAAACTACTTTAAGACTAGGAAAGCCGGCAGGAGTTAAACTAGTTATTAAAGGTATTCAGGATTCAATAGATTCTATTAACAGTGGCAAGACCGATAAATATAAATTGCTAATAGTAGTACAAACTATTGAAGATGCAGAGAAAATTGCTAGTAATTGTCCTGTAATTAAAAGTATAAATTTAGGAGGGGTAAAGCATGTAGAAGGTGCTGAACAAATTGGAAAGAGTGTTTATTTAACCGAAGAGAATAAAAGGATAATAAGAAAATTAATTGAAGATGGTTATGAAGTTGAAATGAGACAGTTAGCAGATGATAACAAAAAAAACTTAGCAAATTTAATATAAAAGGAAGAGGTGAAATATGTTAGAAGCAATTCTTATTGGATTAGTAGCGGTTCTAGGAAGATTTGATTATCAAATGGGTACTTCTTATTTATTTAGACCCATTACACTAAGTCCGATAGTAGGATTAGTTTTAGGAGATTTTAAAACGGGAATTATAATTGGAGCGAATTTGGAACTATTATTTATGGGAGCGATATCAATAGGAGCTTATTTACCTCCTGATGTGGTAGTAGGAGGGGTATTGGCAACAGCTTTTGCAATTACATTAGGTGAAGGTGTAGAAGTAGCCATAGCCCTTGCAATGCCTATAGGATTAATTTCTGTAGGAATGGAGAATTTGTTAAATATAGTATATTCGATTTTATTAAGAATTGCAGATAAAGGAGCAAGAGAAGGAAATAGTAAAGCTATACTATGGGATCATAGATTAATAGGTTTTATTACTGTACTTTCTACCTTTCTATTAACTTTTTTAGCATTTTGGTTAGGTGTTGATGTTGTTCAGGGAGTACTTGAAGGAATTCCGGAATTTATTATTACAGGCTTAGGAGCTGCAGCAGGACTACTTCCTGCAATGGGTTTTGCCATGCTTATGACAATGATTTTGAAAAAGGAAATTATTCCATTTTATTTCATAGGATTTGTTTTAGTAGCATATTTGAATATGCCGATTTTTGGAGTGGCAATCTTAGGTGTAAGTTATGTTTTAGTTAATTATGGATTTCTAAAAAAACAACCGGAATCAGCAGTTATAACTGAAAACGCAGATGATTTTGATGGAGGTGAAGATGATGACTTCTAATGAATATATAGATGATAATGGGAAAAAAGCTTTGTTTACAAAAAGAGATATGACTAAAATGGCCTTAAATGAGGGTTCCTTAGGTATGGAGTATTCATGGAATTATGAAAGACAGATGCACCTTCCTTTTTGTATTATGATAGACCCATATTTAAAGAAAATTTATAAAGATGATAAGGAAGGGTATAGTCAAGCTTTAATAAGGCATGTAGAATTTTTCAATATTACAGTTCAATTGGCTCCTTTTGTAGGAGGTATAGCAATATCTATGGAAGAGGCTATAGCCAAAAAAGAGATGGAACCAGAATCAGTATCTCAAATCAAAACTGCATTGATGGGACCTTTGTCAGGCATAGGAGATTCCATATTTTTAGGATGTATAAGAATTATTGCTGTTGGAATAGGATTATCTTTTGCTTTAGATGGTAATATTTTAGGGGCTATTTTATATTGGCTAATTTATAATATACCAGCTTTTGGCTTAAGGGTTTATGGAGCTCAAAAGGGATATGAGCTAGGTTTTTCATATTTAGATAAAATACAGAAAACCGGCTTAATGAATAAATTAATGGAAGCTGCTGGAGTACTTTCTATGATAGTTATTGGTGCTATGTCTTCAGGAATGGTTTATACAACATTAGGACTTGAAATAGGATCAGGAGAAAGCGTTCAAACATTACAGGAATTATTAGATGGAATAATGCCAGGAATAGTTGCCTTGGGAGTAACTTGGTTATATTATTGGTTACTTAAAAAGAGAATTAGTCCAATGATATTGATAGTTTGTACAGTATTAGTAGGGATAGTTGGAGCATATTTTGGAATATTTGTTGCTTAGGAGGTAATAATGAAAGAACTTTTAAAATTTAACAGAGAAGAATATAGGGAGAATGCAAGGGTAATAGTTGAATCAAAAGAAATAGCTGAAAAGACAGCTGAAGAAATATTTGAAGATGGCTTTAAAAATATATTTTTTGTAGGAGTGGGAGGAAGCTTGGCTCCTATGATGTCTATAGTAGACATGGCAAAACAATTTACTACAATGCCAATTTTTATAGAACAAGCTAATGAATTATTATATAGAGGAAATAAGAATTTAAATGAAAAATCCTTAGTTATAACTTTATCCAAATCAGGAGATACTAAGGAGACAGTTGCTATTGCTGAATATTGTAATAGTAAAAATATCAGAGTTGTTTGTTTTACAAAAAGTGAGGATTCCCCATTAGCAAAAAATTCTAAATACTACATTCCTATGAAACATGCCAATGGAGTTGAATATGAGTATATTGTATTATACTGGTTCTTCTTTAAAATATTGAATCTTAAGGGAGATTTTGAAGATTATGAGGAATTTGGAAATCAACTTAAAAACCTACCAAAGGATTTAGAGAGAGTTAAGGAGGCTTTTGAAGAAAAAGCTGATATAATAGCCAAAAATACTTACGATAGTGATTACATGATTTGGATAGGCGGAAATGAAATGTGGGGTGAAACCTACTTGTTTTCAATGTGTATATTAGAGGAAATGCAATGGTTTAAAACTAAAAGTGTAAGATCCAGTGAATTCTTCCATGGAACTCTTGAACTAGTAGATGAAACAAGTACTGTTTTCCTTATAAAAGGAAGTGGAAAAACCAGAGTATTAGATGAAAGAGTAGAGAAATTCTGCAAGGAAAGAGCTGGAAAATTTGTAGTAATCGATCCTGATGAATACGCCTTAACGGAAATTGATGAAAAATATAGATGGATGGTTTCACCACTTATGGTTTCTACGATGCTAGTGGATCGTTTAGGATTTTATTTTGAAAAATATTCACATCATAATTTAGACTATAGAAGATATTATCGTCAATTTGATTATTAAAAGGCTGAAAGATATAGACTAAGATTTAAAAGAATAGTAAAAGGCTGTTGAAAAATAAATTTTATATTCAACAGCCTTTTTTATTTATTTTAATTATTATTGAAGGGCAATTTAGTTAATTTATAATTCTTCTCCATTACTAGCTATTACTTTTTTATACCAGTAAAAAGAATCCTTTTTATATCTTTCTAAATCTCCACTACCATCATCTTGTTTGTCAACATATATAAATCCATATCTTTTTGCCATTTCTCCAGTTGAAGCAGATATTAAATCTATACAGCCCCAAGGTGTATATCCTCTTAAGTCAACACCTTCATCAACAGCTTCGGACATAGCCTTTATATGTTTTCTAAGATAATCTATTCTATAGTCATCATGAATGGTTTTATCATCTTCTAATTTATCAATAGCACCTAGTCCATTTTCAACAACCATAATAGGTACTTCGTATCTGTTATATACTTCTATTAGAAGATACTTTAAGCCGTCAGGGTCTATTTGCCATCCCCATTCACTTGCTTCTAAATATGGGTTTTTAACTCCGAAAAGGAAGTTTCCTGTAGTTTGTTCAGCATCAGGGTCATTTGAAACACAGGAACTCATATAATAACTTAAAGTATAGAAATCAACCTTTCCTTCTTTTAATATTTCAAGATCTCCATCTTCCATTTTAATTTCAATATTATTATCTTTCCAATATTTTTTTGCAAAGGAAGGATATTCGCCTCTAACTTGAACATCTGAGCAATAATAATTATTTATATTATTATAGTATTGTGCTAAAACTACGTCTTCAGGTTTACAAGTTAAAGGATAAAGTGGTGCAAATATATTCATACAACCAATTTGAAAATCTGGATTTATTTCATGGGCTATTTTTGTGGCTTTTGCACTTGCTATAAATTGATGGTGTAAAGCCTGTAATCTGTCCTTTAATTCTGTTTTTTGTTTAACTAAAACAGTATCTTCATCAGGTACTATTGCCAGGCTTAAGTAGGAGCCTATACCAGCCATAGTCATATTTATTTCATTAAAGGTTAGCCAATATTTAACTTTATTTTTGTATCTTTTAAAAATTACTTCACAGTATTTTACAAAATAGTCTATAAATTTTCTAGAAGTCCAACCTTTATGTTCTTTAGCTATATGAAAAGGAGTTTCATAATGGGATATTGTAACTATTGGCTCAATGTTGTATTTTTTTAATTCATCAAATACCCTATCGTAAAACTCTAGTCCTTCTTCGCTAGGTTCCTCTTCATCTCCCTTAGGAAAAATTCTAGACCAAGCAATTGAAAGTCTAAAGGTCTTAAATCCCATTTCAGCAAACAGTTTAATATCTTCCTTATATCTATGATAGAAATCTATTCCGTAATGATTTGGATAATCCCCATCTTCTTTTAGAATAGGGGTAATAACTCTTGGAGTTTCTTTACTACCTCTTGTTAAATGGTCGGAAATATTTGGACCTTTTCCACCAATATCCCAAGCGCCTTCAAATTGGTTTGCAGCAGTAGCTCCACCCCATAAAAAATCATCTCTAAACATAAGTCCTCCTTTTTATCTAATAATTTTTATTATTTCTTCACCATGTTTAACATAACGGTCTTTCATTTGTACAACATCTAAATAGTCTGTAGAGTTTGTTATAACTATAGGAGTTGTAATATCATAACCGGCTTCTTTTATTTTTTCTATATCAAATTCAATTAATAATTCACCTTTTTTTACATATTTTTCATTTTTAGTTTTTATTGTAAAGTATTTTCCTTCAAGTTGAACTGTATCCATTCCAATATGAATTAGAATTTCAGCACCATCATCAGATAAAATACCTAAAGCATGTCCAGTTGGGAATAGGGTCGCTATTGTACCATCACAAGGTGCGTATAATTTTCCTTCTGTAGGAATTACAGCTACTCCATTACCTAAGGCTTTGCTGGAAAAAGCTTCGTCTTCAACATTTTCAATAGCTATAACTTCACCATTTAAAGGAGAATATAATTTTATATCCTCTACTAGATTGTTGTCCTTTTTTAAGACTCCATCTTTACCGTCTGCCTTTACTTCCTCATCATCTTTATAGGTTATAAAGGTTAGTACAAAGGAAACTACCATTGCTACTACTACCCCTATAGCAGCGTGAACAAGAGAAATCATATCTCCTGTAGTAGTGTTTATATAGGTTGTAAATCCAAAAATACCAATTGCTCCAAAGGTATAGGAAGTAACTCTGAAAAATCCAATTATTCCTCCACCTATTGCAGCACCTATACAGGATATAATAAATGGTTTTTTCTTAGGTAGGGTTATCCCGTAAATAGCAGGCTCTGTTATTCCGAAGATTCCTGTTACAAAGGCAGGAACTCCAAGTTGTTTAAGTTTTTTATCCTTAGTTTTTAATACTATTGCTAAAACTACTGCTATTTGAGCAAAGGTACCAGCAAAATAAGGTGACATAAATTGGTCAAAACCTTGGGCTGTTAAATTGTATAAAGCAATTGGAATTATACTCCAGTGTAAACCAAATATTACAAGTACTTGCCATAAACCTCCAATTAATATTCCAGCAATAATAGGACTTAAATTATAAACAAATCCTATAGCAGCTCCTATTAATTGTGCTAACCAAGTAGTTACAGGTCCAATTACTAAAAATGTTAAAGGAACTATTATTATTAAAGTTAATAGTGGAACTAAAAACATTTTAAGTACTGCAGGTATTGTTTTTTGGAAGAAATTCTCAAGCTTTGCTCCAAAATATGAAGTTACAATAATAGGAACAACACTTGAAGTATAATTCATCATAATTACCGGTATGCCTAAAAACTTATGGTATACATTTGACTCAAAGAACGTTCCCTTAAAAAGTGTTAGTAAAGGAGTTGATTTCGCTAATTTTGAAGGATCCATTCCAACAATATTAGGATAACAGAAGACAAGTCCTATGGTAAGTCCAATTAATGGATTTCCACCAAATTTTTTAAAGGATAGGTATCCTAAAAATGCCGGTAGGAAATAAAATACTGAATCTGCAATTGAATATAGTATTAAGTAAGTACCGGATGTATCAGAAAGAAGTTTGAAAAATACCGCTAAGGTTAGTAAACCCTTTAAAAGACCGGTGGCTGCTAAAACTCCTAAGGTTGGAGCTATTACGCCGGATATTATATCTATTAATTTTGCAAAAGGTCCTTTGGAATTATCATCTTCTACCTTATGGTCCTCTGTAAATCCACCAATTTTACTTACCTCTTTGTAAACATCTGCTACTTCGTTACCAATAACAACTTGGTATTGACCACCACTTTGCATTACCTTTACTATGCCTTCCTTGTCGGATAAAGCATCGGTATTTGCTTTGCCTTCATCTTTTAGCTTAAACCTAAGTCTTGTTATACAATGACTTACACTTGAAATATTGTCTTTACCGCCGACATTTTCAATTATAAACTTGGCTAATTCTGAATAATCTTTCATATCTTCCTCCTATTTTTTATTTACTACTTTTTCAATATGAATAGTTAAATATAACTCTTCTTCATTATTAAGAGTATATTTATATTTGCTTTTAATAAATTCTCTAATTTTTTCAACAGCAGAATAAGATTCTGGATAATTATTTTTTATAATAATATATAATTCGTCGACTTTATCATCTTCATAGGCGTTTTTATTTAAAATCCTTTGAGCAAAAAATTTTAAA
>DUUN01000415.1 GCA_012841535.1 Gallicola sp.
TAATATTTTATTCAATTGGGTACACGAGGAGGATCTAATGAAGTATTCAGATATTGCATTAAGGGTACTTGCCGCAAAAGAGTGTGGGATAGTGAAAACAAATGCACAATTTTGGGCGAACTATGCAGATAGAGAAAAGTTTAATAAGGAAGTATTGAATGATGAAAGAGTCATTAAGGCATCCGAAAAAATGTCAAGCGAACTTGATTCAATAGATAGCGAAGAAGGAATCATTTGTGCTTACGATGATGAGTTTCCATTCATTAACCGAAAGGTTAAAAATAATGGAGACAAACCATATTTGTTATTTTATAGAGGCGACTTATCATTGCTTTCTGATTTAAATAGGAATGTTGCTGTTATTGGTCTGACAGATCCTGATGAAGAAATTATTAAAAGAGAGACTGATATAGTAAGAAGACTAGTTAAAAATGATTTAGTAATAGTAAGTGGATTAGCAATCGGCTGCGATACAATTGCTCATAAAACTAGCATAGAGACAAATGGCAAGACAATTGCAATTTTGCCATCCCAGTTAGGCAAAGTATATCCTGCCGAAAATCGAGATTTTGCAGAAGAGATTGTCAAAAAAGGCGGACTGCTGATTTCGGAGTATTATAAAGATGCTGGTTCAAAACATGAAGCAATAAATCGATTTATTGAAAGAGACCGATTACAAGCAATGTTTTCTAAAGCAATTATTCTGGTAGCTAGCTATAGGAAGGGAGAAGGAGATAGTGGTTCGCGACATGCAATGGAAGCCGCAAGGAAGTATGAAATAGAAAGATATGCAATGTATAATAGCAAGACAGATGAAGATAATAAGCGGTTTGCTTTAAATAAGGATTTTGTAAATAGCAAAGGCGCGGATCAAGTGAAGATTTTGATACCGAGTTCAATTGATCTTATTAAATCGTTAGTGAATCCGAATTTATCTTCAGATGCGGATTCTTATGTTTATGAACAGTTGACACTATTATGAGAATAATGAAGAGATATATATTTGATCTTGATAATACGCTGGTATATACAGATTCATTAAACAATGATTCTTACAATTATGCATTGAAAAAACTAGGGTTAGCATCAATTAATGATTGCAAAAGGATAACTCGAGATGTTATTTTGAGCAAATATCCGGAACTTAATAGCTTTCAAAAAAATGAAATCATTGAATTGAAGCAAAAGTACTTCATGAATAACTTGAAGAGGACTTCGCCAAATACATCTGTAGTTCAAGTTTTACAAGATCAAAATGTTGAATTATGTATTCTATGGACAAGCGCTGATGAGGCTAGAGTATTTGCAATTCTAGAGCACTACAAAATTTACAACCGATTTAAGAAAGTCTTATTCAGCAGTAAACTTGAAGTGGTTAAGGATATAGAGAAAATCTGTGAAATACTTGAATGTGGGTTTGAACACTTAATTTTTTACGAAGATAATCAGAGAGTAATTCAAGATTTGCAAAAGTTAAACCTGAATGTAATATCTGTATGATTCAACGGATCAATAGCATAATAAAGATATTATAGAAGTAGTTATTGGAGTTTTTCGAGAAAAATAACCTTCCGCCAAGGCCCCAATAGGTTCCAACGACATCATTATTGTCTACTCAAGGCATGTGGAGGTAATAATCCTGTTGCAGAGGCTGGAGCGCTGACGTATCAGAGGTTTGAGAGATCTGATGTGAAAATGTGTTTTTGACGTGGAGGCTATCTTTCACGTCTTTTATTTTGTAAAATATTAGTGTGTTTATGACCTTACCCAGTTTATGTTTATATAAATAAAACGATTGAGATGAAAAATGTTAGAATCATACCGCCTAAACCCAAAGA
>DUUN01000022.1 GCA_012841535.1 Gallicola sp.
AATTTACGGATAGATGGAAAAAAACATATAAAATTGGTATAATCAATAGTGTCAATAATGTAGGTTTATGAATCCATCAAGGGTAAAATTAGATACTTTATGATACCTTTATATATACTTTTAAGGGAAAATAAAGGAAAATGGAAAAAAAGAAAAATTTAAGGATGTGTAAAACTTGAAAAAGTTAAATGTAATAGATTTATTTGCAGGAACTGGTGGATTATCAGAAGGTTTTCTTCAAACTGGAAAATTTAACCTTATTGCACATGTTGAGTGGGAAGCCGGAACTTCAATAGATACAATTTGGGACGGAATAATACAATTTAGACCCTCTGGAATCAGAGTTAAAAGACCTGACACATTCCAAGCGTTAGTGGCAATGGTTCAAATTCCTATAGTAGGTAAATTAAAGAGAAGAATAACTCCAAGAGAGGCTGCAAGGTTACAAAGTTTCCCTGACACATTTATACCAAATTCAAATGATCAGCAAGCGTATAAACAGTTTGGAAATGCGGTGAACGTCAATGTTGTTCAGTTATTGGCAGAGCAATTATTTGATTTAGATAAACAGAAAAAAAACATTATAAAAAAAATAGAACGACCATCTTTATTTGGAGAGGATAATAATGAAAAAGATAATTAACAGTAATGTTCCGGCTAAAGAAATAATTGAATTTAGAGATGATAGAGGGTGGGACGAAGCCCATACCCCATCAAACTTGGTTAAATCTATCTCTGTGGAGGCTGCAGAATTGTTAGAATTATATCAGTGGGGAGAAAATACTGATAATTTAGAAAGAGTCAAAGAAGAGTTAGCAGATGTATTAATTTATTCAATTACTCTTGCGGAAAGATTAGGCTTTGATATAAATACAATTATTCTAGATAAAATCAAAAAAAACGGAATAAAATATCCTAAAAAATAATTAAAGATTAGGGGGAATAAAATTGGCTACCATAACAGAAATAAAGCATAAAATTGATTTACTGGATCAATCAAAATTTCAAGAGTTGACAGATGCAATCATTAAACTAGAAAACACTTCTAGTTCTATTATTTCTTATGGGTTAAACAAAAAAGGGAGAACTATTAAGGGTAGCCCTGACTCTTTTTTGTTATTGCCAGAATCAACTATTTTTGTTGAAACCTCTATACAACAATCTAAATTGTATGATAAATTTAGGAGTGATATAAAAAAGTGTCTTTCTATTTCAAGTAAAACATTGAAAAAAATTATTTTAAGTTATACAGGTAGATTAAGTATTGAAGAAATAGAACAACTTAAAGATCTTTTACCTGATAACATAACACTAGAAATACTAGGAATAGATGAAATAGCTCACCGAATTTATGTAAGATATCAACATCTTGCAAGTGATTATTTGGGTTTACCAATAGATACCGGTCAGATATTACCTATTGAAATATTCTTAAACACAGTAGATAAGAATAAATATTCAGCACCTTTAAACGTTGATTTTATGTATAGAAAAGAAGATATATCTGGAATAAGAGAATTAATGGATAATCTTGATTATATAATATTGACCGGATCCCCTGGGTGTGGGAAAACTAGACTAGCTTTGCAAATTCTTAAAGAAGAAAAAAAACGTATTAGTTATGTAATAAAAAATAAAAACACTCCTATTCATGAAGATTTGAGCAGATACTTTCAACAAAATAAAAAATATTTAGTATTGATTGATGATGCGAACCAATTAAGTCAGTTTAAGAGTATGATTGAGTTTTTTTCCACATACTTTTCCCCAGGGGATATTAAAGTAATTATATCAGTAAGGGATTATGCAAAGAGTGTAGTAACTTCTCAATTAGAAAATATCCCATATAAAGAAATAAAATTAATGCCATTCACAAAAGAAGAAATCGCAAATATTATTAAAAATAATCTTAAAATATTAAATCAAAATTATCTAGAACAAATTAGTACTGTATCAAAAGGCAATGCAAGGATTGCTTATATGATAGGATTGGTTGCTTTAAAAGAAAACAATTTATCATCGATACATAACAATGAAGAAACAATGACTATATTTTATAAAACGGTTGTTGAGATGATTCAAACGGAAAAAAAATATATAGTTACATTCGGTATTATTTCATTTTTTGGAAAAATGAAACTTGATAACAATAACCAATTAGAAAAAATTTTGAATCTTGCAAACATTGCTATTGATGATTTTATGGATGCTGTTAAATTTTTACACTCTAACGAATTTATAGATATTTATAATGATAGTATTGTTATGATTTCTGATGAAACGATGGGGAATTATATATTTTATTATACTTTTATTGAAAAGAAAATATTAAACATCTCAGCGTTTATTAAAGCATACTACAATTCGCACTTGAAACGAGTAGTTTCTATAATTAATGCCTCACTATCTATGTTTTTAGATACTTCGTTATCAATTTTCAAGGAAGCAGCTTTGAAAATATTCGAAGAATTATTAAGCATTTCTAAAGATGATGCAATAGAATTTCTTTCCCATTTTTGCTTATTGTTTGAACTTGATGCGGTAATGTTTTTAAAAGACCACATAGATAAAATAGAAAATAAGGAAAATTTATATTCTATTGATATGAAAATCGATTATTCAAAAGAAAGTATTCACAACCAAATTTTAGTAGCATTAAATTTATTATCAAGAGGGACATATTTCAAAGAAGTATTTGAAATACTGATTACGTTGTTAAATAAAGAAGGATTTTACATCAAAGAAATTGTTGCTACCATTTATCAATCTTTTAAAATGAGTAAATATACATCTTCAAATAATTTTGAAGTACAACAAAACATTTTTCATGAACTGAGTTTAAAACCGAAAGAAGAAAATTATCTTAAGTTGATTAAAATTTTGTTGAATAATTATATTTGTCTTGGCTTTGAAGAAACCTTTTTCGAAGGAAAAACAATGAAGTTTTATCGTTTTGTACATAATGAGGAAACTTATAATTATAAGTTTAGAGAAAAATTATGGAGATTTGCGAGAGAGTATTTATCTTCAGAAGAAAAAGTTGAAATTATAAAAACATTTGTGAATTTTCCTATGATTTACGAGGCTACTGAAAAAATTATTGAAAATGAATTGTTTCTCATTATGGATAACCTTTATGAAGTAATTTATGAAACACCGAGCATTTCGTCAAGACTAAATAGTATCTCAAAACATTATTCTATTACTAATGATAAACTTGAACAATTAATGAATAGCGATTCAGTATATATATATAAATTGATTCATAAAAAACTTCATAAGTATAAAGACAATTATGACGATTTCAATAAAAGAAATAACGATTCAATTATTTCTTATGCAAAAAATTTCGAAGAAAAGGATTTCCAACCTCTAATAAAATGTATAGAAATTCATAGTTCAGATGACTACGAAGTTACTGAGTCTTTATTAACTATAATTTTAAATGTAAGTGATGAGCATTTTTTAAAACTTTTAGATTATTTTATGAGTAAAGACTCTAAACATTTAACTTATCCTGGTAATATCATTGAAAGAATAGAAAAGTTAGGTATTAATTTTCTAGATTTCATGCATAAGTACAAAAATTTTTCTAATAAACAGAATTGGATTCTTCAGTATTATGAAAGAATCAATGCTTCGGAAATTAATCAGAATGTTTTAAATGATTTTTTAACTTTTTTAGAAAATTATGAAGTTTTAAGATCATATAGATATATAAGGGTTGAAGAACTAATTAAATATTATAAGTTTGATAATACATTTTATGTTAAATATGCTAATATTGCATTAAATAAAAAAATAGATACGTTTCACAGTTTTATTGGTTTATTGTATAATGAACACTTAACTAAACCAGAGGACCTTTATTTATTATTAAATGAGGATATCAATTTATATAAAAAACTTTATTTTAAAAATATTCTAACTAATGATTCTTCTGATTACAAATCATTATATTTAAAATTCATCTCTTCAATTGATGCTAATGTAATATATGAATATATCAATGTTGTTTTAAGAGATTCAAGATTACGTTATCAAAAATTAACATTAGATTTTATTTGGGAAATGGAAAATAACGAGATTATTATTAATAAAATAATTGATATTATAGTTCAGTATAGAAGGGACGGCATAATTAGTTATTTATCTAATAGTCCATTAAAACTCTTAAAAAACAAGAATAATATAACTACATATGTTGAACTATTAAAGAAAAGGATAACAAAAACATCTGATAAAAGTGAAATATCAGAGATTTCCGAATTTGCATTAAGTTTAAACGGATTAAAACTAGAACTATTTGAAACTTTTATTAATAGTAACGACAATTTTGAACTTTTTAAGAATTATAAAATTATTCCATCATCTAGATCATGGTCAGGAAGTGCAATTCCAGTTATAAATAGTGAAATTGGAGAAATTAATAGTTTCCTCGATTTAATACCTCATAACACTAAATATTTAAAGCATAGAAAATACCTTCAAAGCTTAATTGATTCAAAAGTACAAGAGAGAAAATGGTGGGAAGAAAAAGAAATTTTTGATGAGTTTTAAAAAAAGGGGGGAATTGTAATATGGAAAAGTATACTAAAGTAATAAAACATTTAGAAACAATTGAAGACTGGGAAACAGAAGAAAGTTTTTTGATTGATGCACTTGTATTAAGTAGTGCAAAACTATTTTATAAATCATACATTGAACTAATTGAAAATAGTATAGTTACAATCTCACCGTGGTTAAGACAAATTCAAGAGAATATTGTTGTTATAATTGGCGTATATGAAAAAGTTTATACATTAGAAGAATTTGTAACAAAGGAACATAGCCCTAAAACGATAATGAATCGTATCAAAACACAAAAATATCAATTAAAAGTAGAAGAATTCAATCAACTTAATAATTATTTGATGCTTTTGAAAGAAATGCTTAATAAATTTTCACACACGAATTTTGAGGGAGTTATGACATTGTTTACCGAACGATTTCAGGTTCCAGAATCAATTGCATTCAACCAGGTAATGATGAAGTTTTTTGTAACATTTTTAGAGATTCCGTTTATTGTAATGGCAAATAATTTGTATAAACTTGAACTACAAATACCTCAAATGATTGATCTGAAAAAAGAACTGAAAAAAATTGGGACATTAAAATATGTTACTAGATTGTTTCCAGAAAGTATTAAAGAATTCATTAATAAATCAGATACCCTTAAAAATTACTATGCCAAAACAATTAAAGATTTACAATCAATGAGCAAAGAATTAGCAGAAAGAATAAACTATTAGATGTTTAGAAAAATTTAAAGAAAAAGTTGTCCGATGTGTTAATCTATTTATTTACACATGATGAGATATTAAAATATTAATAAAATATAATTATTCTAGGAAAAAATAAGAATAACGGAATAAAATATCCAAAAAAACATTATATAGGGGAAGTTTTTAATAAAAGAAATATTTGATAGCAATAAATTGATTGAGTCCAGTGATTGCAATGCAAAGTTTAAAAAGGAATTAAAGCAACTTGAAAATAAAGAATTAATTTTGCTAAATCAATGTAAAGACTTTCAAACGACTTTAAAGGCAATTTTACACAAAGTTATTGAGAATGAAGAATCGGAAATCAAAAATGCATACAATACTTTGGAAAATGCAATGAAAAAGACTCCGACAAAAGATGGAGAGTGTTATTTGATAAAAGATAACAAACCAACTTGGAGTTTAAGGAAAACTTTAAACAAATCGTTAAGCGATTATTATTCGGGAATATTATTAGAAGAAAGTATTAAGAGTTTAGAAATAAAAATGGCTAAAGAATATTTGTTCTTTAAAAAATTATGCGCCATTTATTATTCTAATGAGAATGCTATACCAACTTTTGTGAATATAGATTAAATTAAAATCAATCTATTCAATAATCACAGTTTATGAATCCATCAAGGGTAAAATGGAGTATGTTTAGATACCTTTATATATACTTTTAAGGGAAAATAAAGGAAAATTGAAAAAAGGTTAAAAAACACCTAAAAAT
>DUUN01000688.1 GCA_012841535.1 Gallicola sp.
ACACTTCATTATTCTTTACCCAACTATATAAAGTTTTGTAAGAGATGCCTAATTCTTTACTAGCCACCTTTAATGGTATCAAATCTTTAATATCTAACACCTCCTCATATATATAGTAGACTTCTTAGAACTTTTCTCTAATTTTGTACATTTTTTAGAAAAGAAAAAGCATATATCATTTAAGACATATACTTATCTTTTAGGAATATGATTACTATCCAATATGTCATCAACGACATTATTTTTTACAAGTAATTCAGTTTTTATTTCTTCTATTTGAGATTGAACTAAAGTTAGTTGCTCATTAGTAAAAATTTTTATTCCAAATAAACTTACATATTCTTCAATTTTCTTTATTTGTTGTATTGCATTTTCTAAAACTTCGGTATCAACATAAGACATATTTTTGATATCTCTAATTTGAAGTAGTTGCTGAACTAATTCAGCAGCACTTATATCATTTTTTTTACCAAATAATTTGTTCCATTTTTCAGTTGCTTCAAAATTCCAACTAGAACAACTTGAATTCAAACCGTTTAAGTTATTATTTTGAGCAAAACTAGAGCATACTTGTAATGTTTCATTAAATATTAGAAAATCTTCTTGAGATTGAGCTTTTCTTAACATTCCATTCATATAAGATGCAATTTTAATTGATGCTTTGCCTTTTGTTTCTTGTGATATCAACAATGGTAAAGTTTCTATTATTACATTTTTATATTCTTCCATAATTTATCTCCCTAATATAAAGTTCCGTCCTCATTTGGATTTAATAAATCTCCTAACAAGTCTTTATTTTCTGCTAAACTTTTTTTGATAGCATATATTGTTTGTTCTTTTGAACCACCTGGATTAGCAATAAACGCTTTCTTGCCAAATCTTTCATAATATAAATTTGCAAAACAATTATATTCGGCATTAACAAAATTATCTTTATCAATAATATGTGAAACTTCAAATCCATTCCTACCAACTAATTCCCAATCTCTAGTTGGAACTATAGTAAATTTTCCGTTTTTTTGAAAAACTTCATACATTGTTTGTTGTTTTTCATTTTCTTCATATTTAGCTTTAATTGCATCTTCTAATGTTTCAAAATATATTAAACTAGCTAATCTATTCTTTTTTATTTCATTTATATTATTCATTATTTCGTTAGTCTTGATATCATTAAATATTTTAGTAATTTCTTCATCTGAAAGTTTTTCGTATAGGTTAGAATATAAAAAATTAGACACATAATTTTCGTTTGTTTTTAATTCTATATTTTTGACTACATTTATAAAGAAGTTTAATTTTAATTCTTCTTCTGTATTTAATTTGGGTAAATTATAATGACAACTATCCATTAACAAATTTATTAGTTCATTAACAGACTTATTTTCAATATCTACGCTATTATTATATAATTCATTAACAACTGAATCATCATTTATTTTTTGAAAATTCTTTGTTTGACTTAATTCACTTAATAAATCATTTTTTAATCTTTTTATATCTTCTACGTGTTTGTTATATTCATTCAAAAATTTTTTTAATTCATTATTTAATTGCATATTTATATCTCTATATTTATTTTTTGCTTGTTCAATGATTTGTTCTATATCATTATTTTTTTGATTATCAATCATGTTTGTCCCACCTCGACTATAATTATACCATATTTTAACTAGGTTTCGGTAAATTTATATAGAAAAAATGTATAACTTTTTAAAATTATACATTTTAAACGTTTGCTAGATGTCCTAAATAGTTATCAACTAGTTCTAGATTAGTTCTTAGTTAGTTCTATCTTGGTTAAAATTTATACCTAAGATGTAGTTTAGTTTTTGAAATTGGCTATAATAACCTTTCATCTCGTTACATAGACTTTTTATTCTATTAACATAATGGTTGCTAGATGTGTTTACTGGTTTTATATTCTTTAGGTATTTAGTAAACATAACTAGTTCCTTTTCTTTTACTTCTCTTTGAGCATAAGCGGTCATATATGCTTTAATAAATTCTCGTTGTACATATCTCATAATTTGTTCTTCATTTATATCACTTGGCGACTTAATAGTCTTTTTTCTATTTCCCTTTTTACTCATATCGTTTTGTTTATTATTTACATTAGCAGTTGTGCTATCAGTCATCTTCCTTTACCTCCTTGACTTTATTAATAAGTAGTTTTAGAACACCTAAGCAAAGTTTTTGTTTAGATGTATTATCAACATTAAGTTTCTTTATTGATTCTGTAACTAATTTTGCTTGTAGTTTAGAAAATTGTTCATCAAACATACTTTGTCCAATATTATCAGTTGGCAAGTTAATAATCAACTTGATGATAATACATCTCCTTTCCCCCCTGTGTGCAAATAATAAACCGGTTTCTTCTTTGCAATAACTATATTATCAGAAACAAAAAATAAGACAATAAAAAAAGTGCATTTTTACCCTCTGGGAGCGAAAGTCAAAATCTGCACTTTATGGCAAAGGTACAACATTAGTATACTCATTATTTTCTAAATCAATAGCAACTAACTCGAACAATATAAAATAGTCTGAATATTTTTTATTTTCTTTTTCAATTAGTTCTTGAACTTTTTTAAAAGCAATAGTTGAATTATTATTCTTGTTATATTCATCTCTTATAGCATTTAGTTTTTCAAAACTTCTTCTATAATATATATCTAAACATTTTTTATAACCTATATCATCATCACAAAAATCATTTAGCAATTCTTTAGCACCCTTAAAATCTTTTTTAGTAAATAAATTATTTATATCACCAAGTGTAAGCAAATATGAAATTACTTGCTCATATAACAATTCTTCTTTACCTTTATCTATTAAAACCATATCAGAATATGCTTGTATGAATTTATTGCTACCTACATCATTATTTGCTATACAATAAACTCTTTTCAACACATTATCTTTTATAGACCTATCGTATAATATGTTTTCACCTACAATCCAGTCATAATGGTTATTGTAAATGTCAATATAAAAATGTAGGTTTATGTGAAAATAAAAATGTAGGGAAAGTGGAATATTACTCTTCTGTAAATTCTACCTTTAGTTTATCCTTAATACGATAAGATTTACCAGTTATGTTGACAATATGTGAATGATGTAAAAGCCTGTCTAGTATTGCATTAGCTAAAGTATAATCACCAAATATTTCATTCCATTTACTAAAAGGTTTATTTGTAGTTATTATTGTACAATGCT
>DUUN01000097.1 GCA_012841535.1 Gallicola sp.
TTTATTAACGGATACAATTTGCTGATGAATATTTCTTGCTTGGGTGCGCCTAAAGAAACCCAAATTATATCAGGAGAGAATTGATTTATGGTATTTGAAATTGTTGTATAATCAAACTCGTCAGCTTCTTTAAATGGTAAGGGTAGAAAATTCATTTTCTCAATATCAATGCCTTCTTTTGCAAATTTTTCTTTTAGTTTATTGAGGACTTCTTCTGTATTCCCTAAAAACAGTTGTTTATATTTTTTCCTTACAAAGGAAGAAAAAATATCCGGACCTGTATATGTTTTTAATTTTTTTTTATGAATAATACTCGCAATTTGTGCAATTGATTTGCCATCGCAAATATTGACTAGAGAGTTATTTAAAATAGCTTTATAGTTATTATTTTTATGAGCATTCGCAACAACATTCCCATCGACGACGCATACATAACCTTTTTGTCTATTTTCGATATGCTTGTTTATTATTGAGTGTACCTTAAACTGATCAAATTCGAGATTTATGCCGAAGTAATTATTCATTATCGCGTTGTATTATTATGCTTAAAATATCTTTTAATCGATTTTCAAAAACCGATAAAGTAAATTTATTTTCGTATTTAGTTCGTCTTTCCGTTCCCATTTTATTGCGTAATACTGGGTTCTTTATGAGAATTTCTAAGTTTTCAGCTAACACTTTTGCATTTTATGCTTATTCAAAGTTATTGATTTTCTAATTTTATTAAGTTGTTTTTTATATAAAGAAATTCGTTTTAGTAAATTGTCAAACAAAAATTTACAGGTAATATTTTGATATAATATTGTCATGTTGGGGTTAATGAAAAATTTATTAAAGCCATTTTCATGCATTTGAGAGTGCAATCCTACATGCTCACAATAAACTTCTACAACTTTGTCGTCATTTTGCATTAGTTCGTATTTTATATTTTTTAGAGCATTAAATTTGTATATGCAGAGACCACCGAAACCAGAATAAACTTGTATTAATGGTAATCCCGGCTTAAGAAATGAATATTTATATTGATTATTAGTAATTTGTTGCACTGTTTGCGGCTTTTTTTCCATACCACTTTCGATTAATGCATAAGAATCATGATATCGTTTAGTGAGTTTTGGAGATAGAGAATAACCATTTGCCGAAATCACATCCCCTTCTCTTTCTTGACCAAATGAATCTAAAATCCCATTAAGGTTTATTCTACTTACGTCTAAGTCAACAACAATTACGAAGTCTGAAAATAGATTATGTTGTTCAATATAGTTGAGATATTGATTTCTATAAAATACCATTTTTTCGATCCTTTTTTTTGAATAAAAAGGACTAATAGAAGTGTTTTTAGTTTTGAGAGGTATGGTATTTTCCGCATTAAAATTCTTGGATTCTATGTAAATATTTTCGGTATTTATTTCCCATTTTTTAAGTATTTGCTTTGTATTGTCTTTGCTATCATTTTCAAAAATAATTATTTTATAATTTTTAGATAAAGAGCATAATTTGTTTATAATGGGAATATTTTTTTTTAAATTTCTATCACAATCTCTTACTATACCACAAATTATTAGTGAACTCTGTGATAATATTTTTTTTCCTTCTTTTATTTTTAGAGTGCTCATAAAAATAAATTTATAATGACAATAAATATTTGTCCTTGAAACGTGACCAGATTGAAAATTTGCTCCTGAAATCCTTTATAATATCTTTATTTATAAATAATGTTTCATCAAAATGGAATGTTCTTTTTTCTCCCTTGTCCAAAGAGGTGAGAAACCGTTTAGTGTTTTTTGTATGTGTTGCGTTTTTATTAAATCCAATACTAATTACTTTTGATTTAGTAGGGAAAACAGTCACTTGTTTTTTTATAAATTGATCAAAACACCACCGAATAGCCCAAGAATCAATTTTTCCTCGTATTTGATTAGACAACATGTGAGGCAAATCGCTTCCACCCTTCATGAATTTTATTTGCTGTAATGGATTTCGTTTGAATTCTCTATACTTACTTACATTCCAGTCAACTGATTCCCATTTTTCTTTCCATGTACCCCAACCCCATGATGAAGCTCGGTAACCAAGATAATAATCTTTCGTATAATTTTTTAATGATGGTAAATCAAGGGTGTAACCTGAAATCGAATGGATTTGTTTGTTACCTTGATAAAAATTAAGAGCTTGATTCATAAAATCCAGAAAGTTTGGCGAAGTAATCAGATCATCTTCCAAGACAATTACTTTGTCATGTTCTTTAAGAATCTGTGAAA
>DUUN01000639.1 GCA_012841535.1 Gallicola sp.
ACGAAGTAGAGAAATTGGTGATACAATTAAGTTAGAGGGATTTACAAAAAAAATCAAGGATATATTTATTAATGAGAAAATAAATAAATACGATAGAGACTCAATACCTATATTAGTAGTAAATAATGAAATATTATGGCTAATGGGAATTCGAAGAAGTAGTCTATATAAAATTAATAAAAATATGAATAAAGTATTAAAAATATCAGTTGAGAGGATAGTAAATGGTTAAAAAAGTAGATATTTATAAAGAAATTTTAGTATCTGAAGAAGAATTAGACAAAAGATTAAATGAACTAGCAGAGGAAATAACAGAGTGTTATAAAAATTCCGATAAGGAACTATTAGTAGTGGGAATTTTAAGAGGTGCGGTAATTTTTATGACCAATCTTGTAACTAGACTTGACTTAGACTTAACTATGGATTTTATGGCAGTTTCTAGTTATGGCAGCTCTTCTGTTTCTTCAGGTGTAGTTAGAATTTTAAAAGATTTAGAAGATGATATAAAAAATAAGGATGTTTTAATTGTAGAAGATATAATTGATACAGGATTAACATTACATTATTTAACTAAAAACTTAAGAGATAGAGGTGCTAATTCTATAAAAATTGCCACATTATTAGACAAGCCTGACAGAAGAAAAGTAAATGTAGATGTGGATTTTGTTGGTTTTAAAATTCCTGATGAATTTGTTGTTGGATATGGTTTAGACTATGACCAAAAATATAGAAACTTACCATTTATTGCAGCTCTAAAAGAAGAAGTTTACTCTTAAGAATACAATAGGGAGGATATGGTTTGAAAAAAACTTATAAAAATATATTTTATTATATTGGACCTATTCTGGTAATTATACTAATCATGTCTTTTTTACAAAAGAATATAACAGGAACAAAGGAAATAAGTGTAAATACCTTTATAGAATATATAAATTCTGAGAAAATTGTAGAAGTATCTAATGAAGGTAATTATTATAGAGGTAAATTAAAGGACGATAGTCTTTTTGAAATATATTTACCTGATAATATAGGAAATACCTTCTACGACGAATACTTGAAAAAGCCTATAGAAAACAAGGATATTATTTTAAATACAGCACCGCCACAGGATACTAATTGGATTTTTAATTGGTTACCTATATTCTTTATTGTAATTATTATGGTAGCATTTTTCTATTTATTAATGTCCCAAGCTCAGAGTAAGGGTGGAAGCTCTACTATGAATTTTGGTAAAAACAGGGCAAAACTATCGAAAAATGATACCTCTGTTACCTTTAAGGACGTGGCAGGGTTAAAGGAAGAAAAGGAAGAGTTAATGGAAGTAGTTGACTTTCTTAAAAGTCCTAAAAAATATATTGCCTTAGGAGCGAGAATACCTAAAGGAATCTTATTAGTAGGACCTCCAGGAACAGGTAAAACATATTTGTCAAAGGCTGTTGCAGGAGAAGCAGGAGTTCCTTTCTTTAGTATTTCAGGTTCCGACTTTGTTGAAATGTATGTAGGGGTAGGAGCTTCAAGAGTTAGGGACTTATTTAAAGATGCTAAGAAGAATTCACCTTGTATAATTTTTATTGATGAAATAGATGCTGTTGGACGAAGAAGAGGAGCCGGAATGGGTGGCGGCCATGATGAGAGAGAACAGACCTTAAACCAGCTATTAGTTGAAATGGATGGCTTTGGTAAAAATGAAGGCGTTATTGTTATGGCAGCAACTAATAGACCGGACATATTAGACCCGGCTATTTTACGACCAGGTAGGTTTGACAGACAAGTTTATATTGGTATACCAGATGTTCGTGAAAGAGAAGCTATGTTAGAGGTTCATACTAGAAATAAAATATTGGACCCGGATGTAGATTTAGGAAATATTGCAAAAACAACCTCAGGATTTACACCGGCAGATTTAGAAAATCTGTGTAATGAAGCTGCTTTATTAGCTGCTAGAAATAATTTAAAAAGTATTTCCAGGGAAATATTTGAAGAAGCGGCAATAAAGGTAGTTGCAGGACCAGCTAAAAAATCTGCAGTAGTAATTGAAAAGGAAAGGGTCTTAACAGCCTATCATGAAGCAGGTCATGCAATAGTTTCACGACTACTACCAGATACAGACCCAGTTCATATGATATCTATAGTACCAAGAGGTAGAGCAGGAGGTTTTACAGCTTATACACCGGAAGAAGATAGAAGTTATAAAACCAAAAATGAAATGAAACATGAATTAATTATGTTATTAGGTGGTCGTTCTGCAGAGCATTTAATCTTAGATGATATTTCAACAGGTGCTAGTAATGACATAGAAAGAGCTACTAAAATTGCTAGAGCTATGGTAACTAAGTATGGAATGAGTGAAAAGTTAGGTCCTATATTATATGATTCTGAAGATGATGAAGTATTTATGGGAAGGGATTTTGGAAGAGCGAAACATTATTCAGAGGAAGTTGCATCTGCAATTGATGAGGAAGTAAAAAGACTTATTGATGAAGCCTTTGAAAAATGTTTAAAACTTCTTGAAAATAATATAGACTTACTTCATAAATTAGCAAAGGTTCTTTTAGAAGAAGAAACAATTGATGCAGTTAAATTTGAAGAAATATACCAGGAATATTTAAAAAATGGTGGAGAACAACCACCGGAGTTATTGCAGACTGTGCAAGAAACAGAAAAAAGTATTAAAGATGTATTAGACAATGAAGAAATTTTAAATAATGAAGAAGTAAGGGATGAATAAATGAATTTTACACAAGTTTTACAGGTTTTATATGTAATAATTTTATTGTTTATTTTAAAGCAAATCTATAATGCTATAAATACAAAAAGAAGAATAGATGGTAAAATAATTGCTGTTTATATGCCAAAATCCAGAGTAGTTATGGCAATAGCTGCAGGATTACTTGCAATGATGGGAGCTTTTTCCGTTTTTGCAAAAGATTATTTTGGATTAGTCTATATTGCTGCTGGTTTAGGATTTGGTTATTTAACAATGGAAAAGATTTTAGTTTATGACACTGGTTTATACTATAGTGGTAGATTTGATAAATGGGAAGATATAAAAAAATGGTCCTATGATAATTCAGCAAATCTATTAGAAATAGAAACTACTAGACTAGGCAACAAGGCTAATAGAACAATACCACTTAAATTTGAAGACAAGGACGAAATTCTTACTATTATAAAAAGTAAAAAGAATAAGAAAAAAGGTAAGTCTAGAAAAAAATCATAGAAAACTATGGTTTTTTTCTTTTTAAAGAAATTAAGAAATATTAGTGTGATATAATAAGAAGAATATTTATAACGATTATATTAAATAATTACTTAATTTAGATAGGAGGCGTTTTATATTTTACTGGTTATTGATGTTGGAAACACAAATATAGTCTATGGTGTATATGTAGGGGAGGAGCTGGTTTTTGACTGGAGAACTTCTTCTGATAAAAATAAAACATCTGACGAATATGGACTATTGTTTAAAGATTTTTTTGATTTTGCAACTTTAGATATAGAACAATTAAAGGATATTATTATTTCATCTGTAGTTCCTAATTTAATGCATACCATATCAGTGGCATGTTCAAAATATTTAGGAAAGGAACCGATAATAGTATCAAATGATATTGATTTAGGAATTAAGAATTTATATAAAAATCCAAATGAAGTTGGAACAGACAGACTTGTAACAGCTGTTGGAGCCTATGAAAAATATGGTGGTCCAAGTATTATAGTGGATATAGGAACTGCTATAACCTTGGATTATATTAACAAAAATGGTGAATACATAGGTGGTATTATAGCACCAGGTATTGAAATTTCCGCAGATGCCTTATTTAATAAAACTGCTAAGCTTCCTAAAATAGATATTGATATTCCTAAAAGAGTTATTGGAAAATCCACAAGGGAAAGTATGCAGTCCGGTTTAGTATTTGGATTTATTGGACTAATAGACAGTTTAATTGAAAGGATTTTAGAATCTGAAAATTTAACTAAGGATGACGTTAGAATTATTGGAACAGGTGGTTTTGCTGCCTTAATTAGTCATAATAGTAAGTATATAGAATTAGTTGATAAAATGTTGACTATGGAAGGTTTAAAATTAATTTATGAAAGAAATCAAAAGAGTCCCTATTAAAATAGGGGAATTAGAAATTGAGAATAATATTTTCATGGCACCTTTAGCAGGAATTACCGATGCTGCCTTTAGAGAAATAGTTACAGAAATGGGTTCAGGTTTAAATTTCACGGAAATGGTATCGGCAAAGGGCTTATATTATAAGGACAAGGGAACAAATAGGCTTCTAAAAATCTCCAATAGGGAAACTACTTTAGGAGTTCAAATTTTTGGAAATGATCCTTATATAATGTCAGAAGTAGTTAAAAGATATATTAATGAAAATGAAAGAGTAGCAATGGTGGATATTAATATGGGATGTCCTGCACCTAAAATAGTTAAAAATGGTGAAGGTTCTGCATTAATGAAGGATTTATCATTGGCAGGAGAAATTATTAAGGCTGTTGTAAAGGCTTCAGAAAAGGAAGTATCTGTTAAATTTAGACTAGGATGGGATGAAAATAATATTAACTATATAGAACTAGGTAAAATTGCTGAAGGAAATGGTGTTTCCATGGTAACGTTACATCCTAGGACCAGAAAGGCATATTATTCAGGTAAGGCGGATTGGGAGGCTATTAGACAATTAAAGGAAGTCTTAACTATACCTGTAATTGGTAATGGTGACTTAAATTCCTGTAATGATATTGAAAATATGTTTGAGTTAACAAAATGTAATGGAGTTTCTTTAGCAAGAGGTGCTTTACAAAATCCGTTTTTGTTTACTAGAACAAATTATAGTCCAACATTAAGGGAAATAATTGAATTAATAAAAAAACACTATGCCCTAAAAATTAATTTAATTGGAGAAAGAGTTGCTATAAAAGAAATGAGAAAACATGTAGCATGGTATTTAAAGGGACAAAGAAATTCAAATAGTTTAAAAAATGAAATCAATACCTTAAATGATTTAGATAAAATATTTGAAAAGCTAGATTTGTTTCTAGAGTCAAGTAATGAGGTGGAAAATGTTAATTTATTTGTCAATTAGTATAGTAGCTTTATTTTTTATAATTAAAAGACTACTTTTAGCCAAAAATCCTATTTATATATTTAAAACAAATTTTAGAAATGATAGAATTATAGAGTTATTAGTTATTTTTATATGTGCAATAGTTGGAATTACAAATATTATAAATAATTATTTTGTACACGATACTTTTGAAACTACTAATTTTATTATATTCTCACTTGTAATACTAATATTAGTAATATTGTCTATTTTAGAATATAACAAGAAACAAATTGGAATTTATGAAAATGGACTGATTTTAAAAAGTCAATTTTACAAGTGGGATAAAATATATACTTATAGATTAAAGAAACTAGGGGGAAATAAAACTAAGTTTTCTTTTTATTTCTATGATAGTATGGATGAAAAAAAGTTAACTATTTCATCTTTAAATCTTACAGATGAGGAATGTGAAAAAATAGTTGAAGCTATTGGTGAAAATATAGATCCAAGTTTAAACTAAAGGGTTAATCTTGACTTTAAAGACCAATAAGAATATAATTTAAATAATGCGCGAAAGTATATTCTTTCGCTAATTATTTTTTAAGGAGCAATGAAATGTCAGAAAAAGAATTTCTTCTTACTAAAGAAGGCTATAATAAACTCGAAGAAGAATTAGAATTTTTAAAAACTGTTAGAAGAAAAGAAGTTGCAGATAAAATAAAAGTAGCAAGAGGTTTTGGTGACTTGTCAGAAAATGCTGAATATGATGAAGCTAAAAATGAACAAGCCCAAGTTGAAGATAGAATCCTTGTTTTAGAGCATATGCTTATAAATGCTAAAATAATAGAAGAGTCAGAAATTAAAACAGATGCTGTTGGAGCCGGATCTACAATTATTCTTAAGGATTTATCAGATGGAGAAGTTGAAGAATATACAATTGTTGGTTCAGCAGAATCCGATCCTTTTAATGGGAAAATATCAAATGAATCACCTGTAGGACAAGCTTGTCTAGGTATGAAAAAAGGTGATACAGTTACTGTAGTAACAAATGGTGGAACATTTAATTATGAAATTATGGAAATTAAGAGGTAGAAATGGAAGAACAAAATCTTAATGAAATGCTTCTTATTAGAAGAGAAAAACTAAAAAAACTTGTTGAGGAAGGAAAAGACCCTCATAAAATAGAAAATTTTAAAGATGCTATTTATGCTAAAACTATAAAGGATAACTATAGTGAATTTGAAGAAAAAAGTGTAAGAGTATCTGGTCGTATAATGACTAAAAGAGGTCATGGAAAAGTTAGCTTTATGGATTTACAAGATTCTACTGGTAGAATTCAACTATTTAATAGAATGAATGATATTGGAGAAGAAGAATATGAAGCTGTAAAAACTTTAGATATTGGTGATATTGTTGGAGTAGAAGGAGAAATTTTTACAACAAAAACCGGTGAAATAAGTGTAAGAACTAAAAAAATAACATTATTAACGAAATCTTTACAAATACTACCAGAAAAATGGCATGGATTAAAGGATACAGATTTAAGATACAGACAAAGATATGTTGATTTAATAGTAAATCCTGAAATTAAAGATGTATTTGTTACAAGAAGTAAAATTATTTCTGCTATAAGAAAATTCCTAGATGGTAGGGGATTTTTAGAAGTGGAAACTCCAATATTAAATACTATAGCAGGTGGAGCAAATGCTAGACCATTTATTACTCATCACAATACATTAGATATTGATATGTATTTAAGAATTGCCAACGAGTTATTTTTAAAAAGACTAATTGTTGGTGGATTTGACAAAGTATATGAAATGGGACGTATGTTTAGAAATGAAGGAATGGACCATAGCCATAATCCTGAATATACAGCAATTGAGTTATATCAAGCCTATGGTGATTATGAAGATATGATGGATATAACTGAAAATATGGTATCAACAATAGCTCAAGAAGTTCTTGGAACAATGAAGGTAAATTATCAAGGAACTGAACTTGACTTTACACCACCATGGAAAAGAATAACTATGGTAGATGCAATTAAGGAATACTCTGGTGTAGACTTTAATACTATTGAAACTGCTGAAGAAGCAATGAAAATTGCAAAGGAAAAAGAAGTGGAAATAGATGAAGATCTTACAAGAGGAGAAATAATATCAGAATTCTTTGAAGCTTTTTGTGAAGACCATTTAATTCAACCGACATTTGTAATTAAGCATCCTGTTGAAGTAAGTCCATTAGCTAAAAGAGATCCTGAAGATCCAAGATTTACTCAAAGATTTGAAGCCTTTGTATATGGTAATGAACTTGCTAATGCTTTCAGTGAATTAAATGATGCAATAGATCAAAAACAAAGATTTGAAAAACAAGTTGAGGCAAGAGAAAAAGGTGACGAAGAAGCTCAAATGATGGATTATGATTTCATCAATGCTTTAGAAATAGGTCTACCACCTACAGGTGGTTTAGGGATAGGAGTAGATAGACTTGTTATGTTACTAACCAACCAGTCTTCAATAAGAGATGTCTTATTGTTCCCAACAATGAAGCCAGTAGGAATTGAAAAGGAAAATATTGAAGAGTAAGACAGCATATGTCTTACTTTTTTTATGACCTAACAGAAATCTCTGATTTCGTCGTAGGTCAGATCCAGCGAACCCCAAATCTCGGATTTGGTGGTGAAGTCGTATTATGACCTAACAGAAATCTTTGATTTCGTCGTAGGTCAGATGCAGTCTAGTCCAAAACTTGTTTTGGCAAACTAAGTTGTATTATGACCTAACAGAAATCTTCGATTACGTCGTAGGTCAGCAGATCCTTGAAGCCAAATATAAAATTTGGGTACGGAGTTGCATAGAACCTGTTAACAAATCAAGATTAGAACTAGGTTCTTAAGATGCAGTCTAGTCCAAAACTTGTTTTTGGCTAACTAAGTATTCTAGGGTTAAAAGTACATATAATTAAATTTTAGTTTTATAGGTAGCAGTAATATGTTAAAAAAATGGAAACTTGACTTATAAACTAAGTTGAATTATTATTTGATAGATTTAGAAAATCTATTGGAAAATTAAAATATTTTATTGAAATTTTATTATGATTTGGAAAAGTCATTTAAGTGTTTTATACTATATTAGAGAATTATAATTACAATTAGGAGGATATATGAATATACCTTTTTCTCCACCAGATATTACACAACTTGAAATTGATGAAGTTGTCGATACATTAAAATCTGGTTGGATTACAACTGGACTAAAAACAAAAAAATTAGAAAAACTAATTACAGAATATATAAATGTAGATGGAACTATATGTTTGAATTCAGCTACTGCAGCAATGGAAACAGCCTTAAGACTTTTAGGAATAGGCAAAGGCGATGAAGTTATTACATCGGCATATACCTACACTGCATCAGCTAGTGTAATTAACCATGTTGGTGCTAAAATAGTTTTAGTTGACACCTTGGAAGATAGTTTCATGATGGATTATGACAAATTAAATGATTTAATAACTGAAAAAACCAAAGCTATTATTCCGGTAGACATTGCTGGGGTTCCTGTTGATTATGATAAATTAAAAGAAATTATTTTAAATAATAAATATAAGTTTAAACCTAATTCTGATATTCAAGAACTTTTAGGTAGAATAGCTATAGTATCAGATAATGCTCATTCCTTAGGTTCTACTTATAAAAACAGGAAAACAGGCGAGGATTCTGATTTTTCCAATTTTTCATTCCATGCTGTAAAGAATTTTACAACAGGAGAAGGTGGCTCTTTGTCATGGAAAACCATAGAAGGAATTACCAATGAAGAAATTTACAAGAGACTTCAGTTATTAACTTTACATGGACAAAATAAAGATGCATTATCAAAGACTAAATTAGGCTCATGGGAATATGACATTATTGGTTTAAACTATAAATACAATATGCCAGATATTACTGCAGCTATTGGTCTTGCACAGTTTAAACGATACGATAGCCTACTTAAAAGAAGAAAAGAAATAATAAAACAGTATGATGAATCTTTTAAAAATACTATAATAGAACCTTTAAAACACAGTAGTGAAAATTACAACAGTAATGGGCATTTATACTTAACTAGAGTAAAGGGTATTAATGAGGAAGAAAGAAATACTATAATAGAAAAACTAGCAGAAAAAGGCATATCAGCTAATGTACATTATAAGCCTTTACCTATGCTTACAGCCTATAAGGAACTAGGATTTAAGATAGAGGATTTCCCTAATGCATATAACCAATATAAAAATGAAATTACTTTGCCCCTACATACTTTACTAACAGATGAAGAGGTAAAATATGTTGCAGATAATTTTAAGGAAATAGTAAATGAATTCACTCGATAATATAAAAGAACCTATTTTGTATTCTAAAACAGTAGATGAAATTTTAGAAAGTAAAAAAATACAGTTTTTTTTAAAGAGAACTTTTGATATTGTTGCTTCAACTATAGGTTTATTAATTTTAGGGATTCCATTAGCAATAATTGCTTTAATAATTAAAATTACTTCTGAAGGACCTGTCTTTTATAGACAAACTAGAGTTGGTAAGAATAATAGGGATTTTAAAATTTTTAAATTTAGAACTATGATAGTTGATGCCGATAAAAAAGGTATGCTAATTACAGTAGGAGAAGATAAGAGAATTACAAAAATTGGAAAATTTCTAAGAAAGACTAAGTTAGATGAGTTACCTCAATTAATAAATGTTTTTATAGGCAATATGAGTTTTGTAGGGCCTAGACCAGAAGTTAGAAAATATGTTGAATTATACGATGATTTTCAAAGAAATGTACTAAAGATTAAACCGGGTATTACAGATTTAGCATCTATTAAATATAGAGATGAATCAACATTATTAGGGAAAAGTGAAAATCCTGAAAAAACATATATAGAAGAAATTATGCCGATTAAGTTAAATATTAATTTAGAGTATATA
>DUUN01000811.1 GCA_012841535.1 Gallicola sp.
GAAGCCCAGCTTTCAAATTCAGAAAAATCTAAAGTTATTACTTCTGAGACAATAGGTACATCAAATAAAGGTGCTTCAGGGTTAGAAGATAAGGCAATAACACTATTTTTTAAGTCCCATGGCAAAGAAAAAGGAAATTTCTCAGACAACCTATATTTTGCAAAGGACTAAAGTCTAAAGACTTAAATTCTTCAGGAATGAATATTGATTTTATAAAGTCCTTTATATCTGTAATAGCACCTAATATAGACCCTAAAAGTCCTGTTTGTGTATGTGTTTCTTCGTATATATCATCAAAAACAGTTTCAGTTACATTAGTTACAACTTGTTCCTCTACCCCTGTTTCTTGATTTACTCTTGTTTCTGTCGATATTATAGGTCCAGTTAGTGAATCAGTAGTAGCTTTGCCCCATGACATATATTTTTCTACAAATGTTTCAACAGAAGCATTTGCAATATCTTCAATCAATTTTTCTAATTTTGTTTCTTCTGGTATATATGATATTGATTTATTGCTTGCTTCATCCCAAGCTATGTCAAGTCCATTTCTAGGTATTGATTGGGGTTGCGGTATATCATAGGTAGGGTCTACATATCCTGGGGGATTAGTTATTAAATATATACCGTCAGGATAATGTTTATATAAAGTTTTAGTTTCTGAAGTATTTCTATCATAATTAAGCATATTTATAACAACTTTAACAAAATCAAGTCCAATTTGATATTGAAAAGTTATTTTTGTATTACCTCTAAAATGATTATCAAAAGTTACACTTTCATTGAAGAAAGATGAACTAACAGTAGCAACACGAACTTTTCGAGCGTTAGGTGTATAATATAAAGAAAACCTACTACTATAATCATCATTATATTGCACAAAACCAATATTACCATAATATTTTTCTGAATTTGTACTTGGAATATTAAGGGTATCAGTAAAAGTATCAGTAAATATAACGCCATCAAGAATATCAAATGGGTCGGTTAATTCATCTTTTGCCCAAGAATTGAAAAATTCTCTAATAGAGGCTACAACATTATTTGCTTTAATTTTTACATTATGAACTATATTATTAATAGCCATATCTCTTAAAGCGTTTAGCCCTTCATGATTAAAAAGAGTAAAGCTATCAAAAAAACTTTGTATCCCGCCATTATTTTGAACAACATGAAGAACGCCCATAGAACTTAAAATAACAGCCATAGCTTTTATAGCAAGCCCTGCAGTAATGCCAACAGCTTGAGCCTTTTGGTAAAACATAAAATTTATAGATATTGTAAATATTAAAATTAAACAAATTGTTATTTTTATATATTTGTTTTTAAAAATAATAATCACCTCTTTTTAAAAAATGGTAGGGCTTTAACCCTACCATTTTTTCTTTGGTACTATTTGGAAAGGGATTTAAAGAACCTCATTCCATATCTCCAGACCAGGAATACTCCTACAATTCCTAGAGCAATTGGAGCAATTGCACCAATAACACCAGTAATGTCATTAGCTACAGATGTCAAAGCAGTTGTGACGTCTTCTACAAGGGTTGTACCTAACATAATAAAACCCATATAAATTCCTCCTTTTTTATATTTTTTAAAGGTTAACCTCTAAATAGCTTAATAATTAAATTGATTCCTTCACCAACTAAAACAGCAATACCAACTGAAACTATTCCTAATGTCAAACCTATTTTTATCATTTCATAAATTTCACTACTTTCCAGCATTTCTAAAAATCCCCCTGAATAGAACATAAACAACAGCTATACCTAATGTTAGTCCTAATAATAAAAATTGGACTTGTAGCAATGATTTTAGGCTATTCAATGTTTCAGTTTGCACTTCTACAATTTCAATGTAATATTGTTCAATATCATCTACTTGCAATGTATTAATTTCCTTGTTTGCAATTTCTGAAAGTATATCATTCTGATTAGCTAATGTTTCTTCATCAATTGCAATACTAGAAAGTATTTCTTGAACAGATTCCAATTGCAAAATATATTCTACTGTTTTAGCAGTTAGTTCTTTATCTAATTCCATTTTAATCAACCTTTGATTTAATCATATTTTTTACCCTTAATTGAGTATACCTTCCAGGTATTACTCTAAAAATAACATCTACTTTATCTAACTGTTTAAAATCTTTTTTATTTATAGGGAAATCGACCATACACCCAAAAGTGTTTCCTTCTTCGTCTAAAAAATTTGCTACTAAATATTCGTTTCCAGTTTTTTTAGATTCTTTTTCTACTATGCCAGTTAAAATCATGTTTTCTTCCTTAAATTCTAACATTATTTTTCATCTCCCTTTAAATTATTATTTAATATGTTAAACTATAATTTAATTATAAACC
>DUUN01000319.1 GCA_012841535.1 Gallicola sp.
GAGTTAACTACGAAAGCAAAAGTCTATAAAATACCTGCAAATGAAATAGCTTTAGAATTAGGAAATTCTAAAGTTGCAAATATGGTTATTTTAGGTGCTTATTTGGAAATTACAAAATTATTTAATGATGATATTATTTTAAATGTCTTAAAGAAACTTTTAGGAGCAGAAAAAGAACATTTACTAGATATAAATAAAAAAGCGCTAAAAGTTGGTAGAGATTATCTAAAAAAAGAATATAAATTGTGAAATAAAAAGTCGAACTTTTGTTAATAAAAGTGGTTCTATAAAATAATTTATGGTTTATAGAAAAAAATTAAAAAGTTTTATGGTCGAAAAAATTGAAAACCATAAAACTTTTTTAATTTGACCATAAAACATTTTTAGGATAAATACATACATAAATTATTTAATATTTAAATGGTAGTTTGTTCTTAGAGTTTGTATAGAGAATTTTTGCTCTAAATGTTTCAAAGTCCTTAAAGCCAAATCCAATTCTTTTTATAACTTTGATATAATTGTTTTTACCTTCTATAAAGCCATTAGCCATTCTTTTATTTGTCTTTGGGTTTATTATAAATGAATTAACTATCTCGTTTATCCAAGATTTATATGTAGCTGCTACACTTTTGAAATAATTAGAAGTAGTGTTGTACTCATTTACTTTTTCAATCCATTCCTTTAAATCTTTTCTAGCTGTTTCATATGTTGATTGTTTAGCTATCTTATATAAGTCTTGAAGTAGAAAATAACCAGTTTCCATATCTTTGTCTTTATTTAAGATATATTCTATTACTTCATTTAAAGTTAATTCTTTATCCAAATAATAAACATATTGTTTGCTTTCAAAGAATGCTTCACTCCTACTATAACGATTAATAATTAAAATCTTTGCATACTTTTTAAGCATGTAATAATATGTAGAGTACTTGTTATATCTACCTTTAAATTGAGAATCACCAAGATCTTTATAGTTATTCATTATTTTGATTCCCATACGATTATAAGCATCTGTTGCTAATCTTACCCAATGAAATCTATCAGCTATATGAATGCTTTTCCAAAATCTATTCTTTACCACGGATCTATTATATATTTTACGTTGAATCTTTCTTCATCTGAGACTTTATTGAAATAATCATATAAAAACTCTTGCTGTCTAGAAGGTAAAATATCAACGATTTCTCCACTTAATGGATCACCTAATATGAATGCATATTTAATCTCTCCGTTTGTAGCTTTAAATTCATCAAAGCATAAAATTTCAGTTAATTTGTTTCTAGAGATGCTTAAATGATCCTTAAATTCATTTAATACAGTAGTTGTAGACAAATTTAGTCTTTTCCCCACATCCTTAAAAGACTGTTTAATTCTACACTCTTCTAGTAGTTTAACTTTAGTTAGGTTTGATATGGTAGAGTGTCTTTCAACTAAATTAGTTTTTTCATTGAACGTTTTACCACAGTCTTTGCACTTATATCTTCTTTGGTTGTATTTAATTAAAGAGTTGTAACCAGCAATATCTAAATATTTAATAGTTCTAACATAATATGAATTAACAACTATACTAGTAGATCCACATTCAACACAAAAAGAGTCAGTTTTAATTCTATTTACATAAGCAACAAGATATTTTATATCGTCAATTGTCTCTTCCGTTATTTTTTCTATACAAAGTGTTTTATCTTGTAAACGAAAAAAATCGGTGTTATAATAATTAATAGACATAATTCTCCTTTCTAATGTATGTATTTTATCCGAAATAATTATACAATTAGGGAGATATTATGTCTATTTTTTTATTTGTTGACCATAAAACTTTTTAAAAGCGACCATAAAACTTTTAACCATAAAACTAAAAATAACAAAACCATAAACTTTTTAAAGAGCCGATAAATATTCTTTTTTTTAAGGAATATTTTCCTATTATAAAATTTATGAATACTATAGATAGCGTTTTCATAAAAAATATTTTGATATTAAAATAATTACTTGACATTCTCCAAAATATAAATATAATATTTTATTAAGGGGGACATTTATAATTTGGATAATTTTGGCGATGAGAAAGATATTTCTCTATTTTTACATGAATTAAGATCGCCAATCAATGCATTATTGGCGATGGTTAAAAAAACACAAATGAATCTCGATTCTAAAGAAGCCACTGCTGAAGCATTGGATAAGATGATAGGGATTGCTTCATATATCTTATCATTGAGTAATAATTTCTTAGAAATAACTAAATCGATGAATAATTTTTTAGAAACAAAAGAAAAATTGTTTAATGCAAATGAAATAATAAAACATTGCATAGATATTTCAAAATTTCAGTTTAGTTTAAAAAATATCGAATTTATTACAAATATCATGCATTCAGATAATTTGTTTATTGGGGACCAGGTTAAAATAACACAAATTTTAGTTAATCTTTTATCTAATGCTTTTAAGTACACAAGTAAATGTGGGAAAATTAGATTGGATTGTACTTATGATTATCTTAATGATGAATTTATGGAACTTACCATTATTGTCCAAGATAATGGGATAGGGATGTCTAAAAGTTTTTTGAAAAATATCTTTAATAGTTTTAAATGTGAGAAA
>DUUN01000766.1 GCA_012841535.1 Gallicola sp.
CTAATTAAATGTTAATTACTACCCTCTACAAAAAGTAGTCCGGAAAATCGGGGTAGCTTCAAAAGTATATATTGATAATTCCTTATTATCTATGAATAAAAATTTATAAAAAGATATTGATTTATGTTGAAAATAGTTGATTTATGTGGCTTTTTATTCAAAAATATGTTATAATTATAGAAATTAGAAAATTATTATGAGGTAATATGTATATGCTTAAATCTATTGTTTGTGGAGATTCAACACAAGTTTTAACTAAATTCCCTGATTCTTTTGTTGATTTAGTTATAACAAGTCCACCATATAATGCGGGCCATGATTATGATATTTATGATGATAACGTAGAATTAGAAAATTATTATGATATGCTATCATCATGTTTTAAGGAAGTTTTTAGAGTTTTAAAAGATGACGGTAAAGTATGTATAAATGTTCCATTCGCTATAAAAAATATGAAAACTAAAAAAGTTCATTTTTTAGCGACGCAAATAGCATCCATTGTTAACGATATAGGTTTTAAAGATTTCGAAATGATTACTTGGCACAAAGGAAAAAGTATTAATCATTTTCAAGGGAATAATACAGCTTGGGGAAGTTGGAAAAGCCCTTCTTGTCCAAATTGCAGACCTATGTGTGAAGCAGTAATGGTTTTTTATAAAAATGAGAAAAGCCATAAAGGATTAAAAGAAGATATAGATATAACCTCAGAAGAGTTTAAAGAATACACAAAGAATTCTTGGTATATAATTGAGAATGATGTTTTATATGAAGATATTATTTGCGAGTCAAATACAGCTAAGAAAAATATTCATCCCGCACCATATCCATTGGAGTTGATTGAAAGATTAATTAAATTATATTCATACAAAAATGATGTAATATTGGACCCATTCAATGGTATTGGAACGACTACGCATGCTGCTTGTAATTTATCGCGACAATTTATAGGAATTGATTTGTCAGAAAAATATTGTGATATAGCGATAGACAGAATTAAAACATATCATCCTAATTTGTTTATCTATAATGACGAATTTAAAGGATTAGTTAATTCAGATTTAAATGAAAAAACATTAAATCATTTTTTCCCATATAAAGAATCGTTTAATCCTAATATTTTAAAATACTTAGAAAATTCAAAGAAAAAAAGTATTTTAGATCCATTTTCAGGTACAGGATCTTCATTTATGTCAAATTTAACAAATGATGCGATATGCTATGCTTTTGACACTAATCCTCTTTCAATTGAAATAATAAAAGCGAAATTAATTAAACTAGATGTTAATTCTTATAAAGAGATCACTAATCTTGTTAATTCATTTAACGTCAATAATATAAATAAATATGCATTTCCTGAATGGGATCCATATTGCAAATATGCTAATAAGGAAAAATATGATATTGTTCAATCTTTTATTAATTATTTTTGTAATTTGGATGAAAAATCATATAGGTTTATTAAATATTTGGTAATTTCTAATTTGCAAGAAATATTTGATTATAAACGAGATGGAAATGGAATTAAATATAGAAAATCTAAATTATCAATTGATAATACTATTGATTATTTAAAACAGTTAGTAATTGATTCATTGTCAGAAAAGAAGAAGTTTGACAAAAGTAATAAACGAGAAATTAATATATGTTTTGGTAGTTCAATTATTGAAAACTTTGATTTTAATGTCGATATTGCCATTACATCTCCTCCTTATTGTAATATGTTTGATTATTTGGAAGTTTACAAAATGGAACTCTGGACAAGCGGTTTGATATCAAATAATGAACAATGGAAAAATTACAAAAAAAGCGCAATGAGAAGCAATAAAAATTCTAATATTAATGATGATGATGTTTATTCAAACATTTTAGAAAACAGAATTTTAAGATTAGAAGAAAAATCTACAGATGTGAGAACTATAAAAATGATTAAAAATTATTTTTATGATATGAATAGTTTATTAGAAAAAGTAAGTAAGGTTTTGAATCATAGTTCTAAATTTTATATTGTTGTAGGTAATTCTTTTTATTCGGGAGTATCTATTCCATCAGATGAAATTATTGCTGAATTGGCATATAATCATAATTTTAAAGTTAATAAATTGATAATAGCAAGGAAATTATCGACATCTTCTCAACAACAATCAATTTTAGAAAATAGTGAAAGACTATATTTAAGAGAAACTATTATTGAATTAGAAAGGTTATAGCTTATGAGTTTAAGAACACAAAGAAAAGATACCAAGTTGTTTTTTGATTCATTTAAGCATATTAAAAATAATTTATCTAACATGATATATTATGAAATCTTTACTTTGAAAGATTGTGCTGATTTGAATGAATATCTCCATTTAAAAAGCGTTAATTATAAAAGTAAGTTGCCTGATATGAAAAAATTTGGACTTGTAGATTACGATAAGCCAAGCTCTAATTTTTATGAATTTACTGAATATGGCAATCAAATTTTAAATTTATTAGATGGTATTGGAACTAGTTATAAATTATATGATAAAAATGAAAGATTAAATTCGATTAGCTATCAAAGTGTAATTTCAAAACTAAATGAGGAAAATGCTATAGCTTTACAGGAAATATTAATAAAATTGATTTTTTCATACTATGATTCTGCAGACTCTTTAAGACCATATTATTTATTAGTAAAAAACATTGCAGTTAATAAAGGTATGAGGTTAACGGATGAAATGTTATTAAATTGTTTATCACAAAGAAAAACAGATGTTTTAAATGCTGTTGCTATTAAATCGGGTGCATTTAATTCTTTAGATTTAGATTTAAAAGAGGAAATAATTCGACCAAAATCTTATATATTAGATGTTTTATCGATATCTGGAATAATTGATGACAATAGGATTATCATTATTTCTGAAAATGAAATAGAAAAAATTAACAGTTCATTAGTACTTCAAATTCAAACTGATGAGAATGAAGAAACAGCGCAAACACCATCATTAGGAAGACCAGCTGAAGAACAATCTAAATTTAGAGATAAAGTATTGAAAGCATATGATTATAAATGTGCTATAACAGGAAAATGCATAATGATTAAGCAAAGTGATGATAAATTTAATTATATGTTAGATGCTGCTCATATAATACCTTTTGCTGATGGCGGAAGTTTCTCTGTGAATAATGGGATTGCATTGTGTAGAGAAATGCATAGGTTATTTGATAGACATTTGATCGCATTCGATTATAATGAAAATAACCAATTAGAAGTTGTTGTTACTTCTAGTGATTTAGTAATTGATGATGGTACACTTGCAGAAATTAATCACAAAGTAATATTTATGCCTGATGTTCAATATGTTCCTTCGGATGAAGCGTTACTTTATAGAATTGATAGATTATTATAATTTTGATTTAATATTAAGATCACTAGAAAATAGTGGTCTTTTTATTTCCTATTAAAATTGTAGTTACCCTATAGCCCCCCCATACCAGTTGAAATAACCACGATATTACGATATGATATAATTGCATAAGTTTGTTCATCACTCGCTCGTAATAATGATAATTATTTTATTATAATAGTGTAGGATGGTGTATACTAAACTATATACTTTTCATATAAAAAATATATTGTAGTGTTACAATTGATGTGAGACCATAA
>DUUN01000337.1 GCA_012841535.1 Gallicola sp.
AGCATTGGGTAACTTAACCATTGATGAATTTTGGAATCAGTATAATCTTAAAAAAGAATCAATTAAAAATGTCGCTTAACTTTTTGTCTCAATTAAGTTTGCAAGTCCAATGTGTTGATCTAGGTGATAAGTCTAGTAAATATAATATTTGTTCTGGTGTTAGTTACAGTGTTAGAGAAATAACGGAAATAATAAATTCAAATTTAAAAAAACCTGTAAGGTTTGTTTTTAATGAGTCTGATAGACCAAATGAAGTAAATGAAACTGTAGGATCTTATTATAAATTTAATAAGGAATTCGCTTGGACTCCAGAGATTACCTTGGAAAAAGGATTAATAGATATTATTCGTAGCCATAATCTTTGATTTATTAGTTTAATGTGATAATCAATATTTAAAGTAATAATGATAAAAATAAAAAGATATTTTATTGATAAACATGCATCATTGGCAACTGCTCTCAAAATGATGGATGAAGTCAAAACTAAACTATTAATTGTAGGAACTGATAAATATTTTGAAGGTCTCTTAAGTATTGGAGATTTACAAAGGGCAATTATCAAGAATATTGATTTAAACACCTCAATAGCTGATGTTTTACGAAATGATATAATTGTTGCAAGGGAGAACGAAAGTCAAGATGAAATAAAAAAAAGAATGATTAAAATTCGGGCTGAATTTATGCCTGTTTTAAATCATAAAAATGAAATAGTTGACATTATATTTTGGGATGATTTATTTAAGGACATTAAATTACCACCATTAGAAAAAATAAAAATGCCCGTAGTCATAATGGCTGGGGGGCAAGGTACTCGTTTGAAACCTATCACAAATGTCCTTCCAAAACCTTTAATACCTATTGGTGAAAAACCAATTGTGGAGCATATTATCGAACGATTTGTGCAAGTTGGGTGTAGTGAGTTTATATTCTCAGTTAATTATAAATCTGAGCTAATTGAATATTATTTTAACTCATTTAATCACCCGGAGTATACAATTCAATATTTCAAAGAGGAAAAGCCTTTGGGCACTGCAGGAAGTTTACATTTATTGAATGGAATTATAAATAGTACTTTTTTCGTTTCAAATTGTGATATAATAATAGATCAAGATTATTCCGAAATATACCGTTATCATAAAAATAATTGCAATGAATTAACATTAGTTGCAGCACTAAAGCATTATAAAATACCTTATGGAACTGTGGAATCAGAAGAAGACGGAGTATTGCTATCCATGCAAGAGAAGCCAGAACTAACCTATAAAATAAATGCAGGATTGTATATTTTGGAACCTCATTTACTAAATGAGATCCCTGAAAATAAGTTTTTTCATATTACTGATCTTATTCAAAAAATTAAGAACAGAAATGGTAAGATAGGAGTTTTCCCGGTTAGTGAAAAATCGTGGCAAGATATTGGGGAATGGGATGAGTATTTAAAAAATAAGGATTAATGGAAAAGTTTAAACTTCTTATTATTGGTGATGCCAATCACCAGTACATTCACAATTTTTCTAAATGGATTAGAACTGTTATTCCAAATATTTCAATCACAATAGTTTCTTTTCATTCAATTAAAAATACTTCGACTGCTGAATTATATTTTGAAAACTACTTCGAAGTACCTCCTAACTCAAAAATAATATCCAAGATTGTAGGATTTAGGACAATCTATCTTGCGTATAAATTATATAGATTGATGAAAAATAATAATCTTACTGCAGATACTATACTTGTTCACTATGTAAAATCACCGTTAGCATTAATTGGTTATTTTCTTAAAAAAAGAACAGCAAATTATGTAATGGCAATTTGGGGTAGTGATTTTTATAGAGTTTCATCAAAAAAATTACTCGGAATTAATATAAAATATGCTGATAATATAATTATTGGTTCTCCTGAAATGATTATGGATTTTGAAAGAGCGTTTGAAAATGAAATGAATAAGGTTCACTTATGTTATTTCGGGAGTGAACCTATAGAGAACATTAAGAAATTAAAAGATTCAAATATAAACAAAATTGAAAGCTGTATGTATTTTGGATTTAATGCCGATAAAATTAATATAACTTTAGGCCATAATGGTTCTAAGGCACATCAACATGTTTTAATTTTAAATGAGTTAAATAAATTAGGTCCAAACGTTGTTGATAAAATTAGAGTAATATTGCCAATGACCTATGGTTTAGATAGGAATTATTTGAATGAAATAATCAGTGTTTGCAGAGATTGCCCTTTTGAATATAAGATATTCACTGATTATATGAATGATAATGAGGTAGCTCATTTACGTAATCTAACTGATATCATGATCAACATGCAAAAAACTGATGCATTAAGTGGTTCGATGCGAGAAGTTATTTTCAATGGTGGGGTAGTAGTCAATGGAAGTTGGTTACCATATCAGTTTTTAAAAGATTTAGGTGTTTATTATGAGGAGGCTGAATCTATTCAGCAAATATCAAATAAAATAAGTGAAATCGTTTTAAACTATTCATTTTATAAGGATAAATGTAAAGAGAATTCATCTAAAATTTTCAAAATATCCAGTTGGTCGGAAACGATATACAAATGGAAAGAAGTAATCCTTTTAAAACGATGAATTTCCGAAAAACTGCTATATCTGGAGTAAAGTGGACTAGCTTTGGTACTATTGGCAGGTCGCTGTTCCAATTGCTCCAAATCTCAATTTTAACCCGCTTTTTGCCTAAAGAAGCATTTGGCTTGGTGGCCATGGCGTTATTTGTGGTTCAGTTTTCCAATATTTTTGTAGATATGGGTATGACCTCAGCCATTCTTCACCGGCAAAATGCTACCAAAGAGGAATATAGTAGCATTTTTTGGCTGAACATTTTTATATCATTGTTTTTATATGGTATTTTATTTATCAGTGCTCCATTTGTTGCCCGCTTTTATGATGAACCCGAGTTGCTGACGTTGATTCCTATACTAGCCACCAACCTGTTGTTGATGGCAAGTGGTCGCCAGCACAGAACTATTATGCAAAAACAATTTCAGTTTAAAGCAATTGCTCTAACTGAACTTATTTCTTTTTTAATAGGGTTAATAGCTGCAATCCTGTTAGCTATAAACGATTTTGGAGTATACAGCTTGGTATATTCCACACTGTTGTCATCATTCATCTCAAACAGTTTGTTTTTAGTGCAAAATCTGCG
>DUUN01000233.1 GCA_012841535.1 Gallicola sp.
ACAGATTCTAAGCCTCCAATTACCATATAGGAACCTTCCCAGCCACCATATGGCATTAGTGATGTTATGTTATTATAGTATAGATTTTTATGTATCATTTGCCCAATAAAAGGTGCGGAAGATAAGGAATCTGCAAAATTATAAGCATTTATTGACGCCACACTACCAGAACCGCCTGGTGAAGTATTTCCTATTAGTTTGTCTCTTTCTTTGGAAATGGCAACTGCTGTTTCTAATCTATCCTTACCAGCCAATCTTTTTATAGTTACAGCTAATTTTCCAATATCATTTTCTACTTTTTCACCAATAGTACCTGTACCACCAAGTAAGTAAATTGTTTCTACCTCAAGTCTCTTTATCTCATTTCTCACTAAATTTGGTAGTGAATTTTTAGAAATTAGTAGAATAGGAGCTTCTATTTGCGTAGCTAAGGTTCCACCAACTAATGCGTCCGGAAAATCTTCTCCACTGGCAACTATTACATATTTACTTCCTTTTGGAAAGGTTTTTCTACTAACCTCCACAGCTGTTTCGTACCTATCAGCTCCAGAAATTCTTGAAATATTTAAATCCCTTTCATTAGCTAATGATATTTTAGGGAATACCATTCCTAGAACAAACACTACAGATATAATTATTTTAAACAATCTCTTTTTCATTTTTCTTTCCCTCCTTGAATTATAGAAGATTAGACTATCAAATCAAACATTCCTAATGATTTAAATATAATACTTTCATAATGATAAATTTAAAATCTCCTCCTTTATAGTGAATATATATTCTAGGAATATTATTTAATATATTTGTCTAAAATTCCCTTAAGTCTATTTACTTCTGTTTCAAAAATATTGTTTAGTAGATACTGGGATTTTTCATCATTTATTTTAATAACATCTAAATTTCCACTACAGTATATAGAAAGATTTTCATTAAATTTTATTTTATACTCCATAGCGATTTCAAGAGGAGCATCATCTAATTTTCGATATTTAAATAATTTAAAATTATCTATTATTTCATTAATATCTTCCTTATTCCTAATTTCAGATATAATGTTTTCATCATACAAAACAAATAATTCTATTTTATCTGTAGTGAAATCATACTCCTTTAAGTCAGTTCTATATTCATTATATTTTTCTATTTCTTTAATATAGTCTTTCAAAAGACTGTTAATTTCTTCTACATCCTTATCTTCTGCTTCATATTGAATTCCTTCTTCACCTTTTATTGAAATAATTCTAAGTCCGGTACTTGGTTCAAAATAAATGGATATTTCATCATTAAACTTCATTTCATAAGGCATGGCTAATTTATAGATATTCTCTCCTGTTAATTTTGTGTATTCAATTTTTTTAAGGGCTTTTGTTATATTTTCAATCTCTTTGGCATCAGTTAGCTCTATTCTTTTTCCGTCTTCCAAAAACCAATCCGACAATACTATTTTTTCAGTTTCTAAATTATAATCTTTAAATATTTTTTTAGCCTTATTATTTATACAAGAAACCAATATCATAGAAATAATCAATAAAGTTATTAGTAAAATAAATCTTTTTTTCATAGCCTTTCTCCTTATTATATTTATACCCTTTATAATAAAAACAAGAAAAACTATGATTTTGTGACAAAAAAAGAAGAACTTTTTTAGTTCCTCTTTTTTTAAATATAAAGGTTTATATATCTAAATCATTTAATTGGTCTATTAGGCTTTCCTTTTGAGAAAATTTATATATAATTGGTGGTACTACTACACTTACTATTATTATTATAGTAAATAATATTACATTCATTAAGATTGGAAGAGAATATTTTAGTAGCATATACTCATTTGTGCTTTTAAAAACAAAATATGATAAAGGAATCCCTATTATTGCTGAAATCATAAGTGAAATTATTCCATAGGCAAAACCTTCTCTACTCAGCATTTTTATTATTTGTTTTCTAGTCATACCTATACTTTCCAAAATAGCAAATTCCTTCAGCCTATTTTCTATATTTGCAGCCATCATATTTATATAGTTTAGTATTGCCAAAGATGCTAATATTATTCCCATGCTATAGCCGAGAATTTTAACTTGCTTTTCCTGGTCTTTCATTTCATTATAGCTATCCAATTTAGAATTAAAGGATATATCCTTAACATCTTTAAATACTGATTTAACTTCTTCCTCCACTTCTTTAGAATAGGGCTCTTCATAGTCTACATATAACAACTCTACAACTGGATTTTCAACTATTTTATCATAATAATTTTCGCTGATTATTATGACAGGATTGTAACCTCCGGCAAAGGAAGACGGATTTCCATCTGTATCTGCTACTTTAACTATCTCTTCTTTTTTTATTTCATTTTCTATTAGTGAAAACCTAATTTCTTTATCTTTAACATCTTTTATTTCTACAAATAGATGTTCATTTTCTAAAAAAGCTAATTTCCCTTTTTCAAAAGCTTCCTTATCTATTTTCTTATCCTTCTTTTCATTTATTTTATTAAATGCATTTTCATCTATTCCAACTAATCTAGTATTAAATTTACCCTTAATATTTGAAATAACTTCCTCTCCATTTTTATAGGCCTTAATGTCCTCTTCATAGTTTCCCGGAGAATATCTGGAACTATATAATTCCTTATAAAATTCTCCAAGTAGCTTTTCTTGGTAAGGAAGTTTAACCTCTGTGGATTTTATTGCTCTTACTTCCTTTACACCCTTAATATGTTCTACTTGTGAAATTTTATCTTCAGTAATTAAATTCTCCCCTTCCTCTATTCTTTCATTACTAATATCTATATCGTCGGAAACTATGGCATTTAAAACTCTTTTCCCATCATTTCCTCTTACAATAACATTTATATTAATAAATATTATTATGGACAAAACAAATGACGCTATAATAATTACCGATTGTTTTTTATTTCGAAAGATACTTCGTAAATTTAAAGATTTTATTTTCTTTGAATTTTCTTTTCCTTTGGAGCTTAGTATGAATTTCATAGCTTCTACCGGAGAAATTTCCCCGGCTATTTTCGCCGGTTTTCTTGTGCCAATTAAAACAACAATTATTGAAAATAAGGTAGCTATAATATATACTAAGGGATTTATATTTCCAATAACTGTAGTACTTAAGTCTTGATTTATTAATTTAATAGCTTTGGATATTAATAAATTTGAAACTATAAAACTCGCTACTAGTCCTATAGTAATTCCTATAAGACAATTGAATATCGCCTGCATATATATTATTTTCTTAATCTGTTTCGATGTTGTTCCAATGGTTTTAAGTTGTCCATAAAACCGTATATCTCGAGAAATTGATATATACAAGGTATTGTAGATAAACAAATAACCTGAAAGGAATATCATTATTAATAGACCAAGTAATATAACAACTGTCTTAATAAAATCTAGGATTAAATTCTCATCTGATTCTAAAAACTGATTTTCTTTCATATCCAATTTATTTACAATATCTATAATTTCTGATTCTCTATAAAGATTATTTTTCAAAGATATTTTTAAACTTCCCTGGGTAAAATCCGTTTGCCTTGCTCCTGTAGAGTCATAGAATTCCTTAGAAATATAGGCTTTTGATTTACCGGTGTAATCCTTATAATAACCTGATAATTTAAAGTTAAAATCAGTTGACTCCTTTTTATCGACTTTAGATGATAAGGGATAATAATTTGCATTTATATCCATTCCAATTTTCGGATTTCCTATTCCCAATTTATTTAAATTTGCTGTAGATAGAATAATTTCATCCTTGTTTTTCGGGTAATTTCCTTTTACAAATTCAAATGCCGGTATATGCTGTTTTTCCCAAGAAATATCATCCGCCCAATACAATTGTATTCCTGAAACTTTTTCATTGTCAATCTTATCTATTATTCCGCATTTTACAACTAAACCGGCATATTTTACCTTATCCATTTTCTTAATGATTTCCACTTGGTCTTCTCTTGGTTCTGAAAGGGCAATATTGTAATCTATTCCCGCCATTCTAACCTGTCTTTGAGAAATACTCTCCCAATAGGTTATTCCTATTCCAATTATAGAGGTTATTAAAAAAGTTGTAAGAATAATTGCTATTATAGTTAAAATATTTCTCTTTTTATTACCTCTATAGGACTTTTTTGCAATATCACTAATAAATTTTCTGCTATCTACTTTGTACATTATTGTCCTCCTAGAATTCTACCATCTTCTATTCGAACAATTCTATCGGCCATTTGAGCAATTTCTTCGTTGTGAGTAATCATAACTATAGTTTGATGAAATTCCTCACTGGATATTTTAATAAGTCCCAAGACATCCAAACTTGTTTTACTATCTAAATTACCTGTAGGTTCATCTGCAAGTATTATAGATGGTTTTGAAGCTAAGGCCCTTGCCAGTGCAACTCTTTGTTGTTGACCGCCTGAAAGCTGATTAGGCATTGCAGTTTTCTTATTTCCTAAACCTATTAAGTCAATAATATTATTAATATAATTCTTATTAGGTTTTATTCCATCAAGTTTAATTGGAGCTACAATATTTTCATAGACATTCATAATTGGCAACAGATTGTAATTTTGAAATACAAATCCAATTTTTCTACGCCTAAATATGGTCAGTTCATCTCTTTTCATTTTTGAAATATCCTGTCCTTCTACCATCACCTTCCCGGATGTTGGTGTATCTAAACCTCCCAACATATGTAATAAGGTAGACTTACCACTTCCCGAACTACCTACTATTGCTAAAAATTCTCCTTTATTAACGGAAAGATTTACTCCATCTAATGCTTTTACAGTAGATTCACCTAGTTTATAATATTTTTTCAAGTTTTCTGTTCTTAAAATTTCCATATTTTCATCTCCTTTGTTAATAACAATATATCAGAGAAATCTTTCCACATTCTTTCCAAAATATGACAACTTTGACATATTCAATAAAAAAGAACGAGTCTACAAAATTAAAACTCATTCCCTAAAATATCTAAATTTTTATTTTTTTTAATTCACTTTGGCACTATATTTTATTTATTGTCTCTTAATAAAAATATAGAGAAAATACTTCCCTTATCTTTTTCTGAAAATACCTTTATATATCCTTTTTGTTTTCTTATAATTTCTCTAGATAAATATAAGCCAATCCCAAATCCTTCTTTTTGTGAAACTTGAGAAGATCTATAAAATCTTTGAAAAATTGCTCCTTGCTCCTCTTCTAAGATACCTATTCCTTCATCTCTTATATTTATAGATAAAAAACTTTCATATGGGATTACATCAATATAAATATTACTTTTTTCCGGAGAATATTTAATTGCATTTTCTAATATATTTATTAAAGCTTCCTTAGTCCACTTCATATCAAAAAACGCTTCTTCTCTTGTATCTTTATAATGAATAATTATTTTCTTTTTTAAAGCTTTAATTTCTATTCCTTGACAGGATTGATATACAAGTTCATCAATAGGACATTTTTCTATTTCAACAGATATTAAATCCGTTTCTAAATATGATGTTTTTACAAGTTCTTTTATAAAAAATTCCATTTTTTCAGATTGTTTATAAATCTGATTTGCCATTTTAACCTGTTTTTCATTTAATTTCGTTTCTTTTAATAAATCCGAATACATCATAATACCGGTTAAGGGATTTCTTACTTGATGAGAAATATCGGAAATTAATGTTTTTATTTTATTTTTTTCAACTTTTGAGGCTTCTTTATTGTTTGTGTAAATATAAACCATTTTATTTAATCTTTCAGCAATAGCAGAATTCATTGACTCATCAAATTCTAAATCTTGTTCTTGACCATTTATGGCGTAGTCAATAGTCTGTAAAGTAGTTTTTAATATTTTCTTACTCTTTTTGTTCTCTATAATTCCATAGCAAATTGAAGAAAAAGATATAATTAATAAAATAATAATTACAAAGTTATTCTGCATAATTATTCTCCCAAACATATCCTTTTCCATATATTGTCTTAATGAATTTAGGTTTTGATGGCGTATATTCCAATTTATCCCTTAATCTTCTAATTCCAACTGACAATGCATTATCGTCAACATATTCCGTCCCATCTGGCCAAACCCATTCTAAAAGACGCTCTCTTGTAAGAATTACATTTTCATTAAAAACCAACAAATATAAAATTTTTTGTTCGGTTTTACTTAAGTCAACAAGTTTACCTTCCTTATAAAATTCCATAATAGAAAATTTGAAATTAAATATTCCCTTACTATATTCTTTTTCTTCATCTTGAGAATATCTTCGAAGTAAGGCCCTTATTCTTGCTCTAAGTACCATAACACTAAACGGCTTTACTATATAATCATCTGCTCCTGATTCTAATCCCCTTACTACATCAAGTTCTAAATCCCTTGCTGTTAATAAAAGTATAGATACACCATTTGTCTTTCTTATTTCTTTACAAAAATCAAAACCACTTCCATCAGGCAAATTTACATCAAGAATTAATAAATCAAATTCTATCTTCTCCATTATATTTCTAGCTTCTTTTATATTTGTACAAAGAAAGAACTGTAATTCATCTTTACCCAATGCAATTTCTATTCCCTCAGCTAAATCTATATCATCTTCTACAATTAATATTTTTTTCATCTATTCTTCCATATTCTTTAATATACTCTTGTTCCAAAAGGCATTAAGGCTAATTTTGCAAATTTAAAACACTGTAATCCAAAGGGAATTCCTATTATTGTAATACACAATAATATTCCATTTCCTATTGCAGCAATAGCTAGTGGAATTCCACTAATTATTATCCATAATATATTTGCAATTGTTGACATTACCGTACCTGAGCCATATTCTACATCTTTACCAAAGGGAAAAAAAGCCAAACCAGCTATTTTAAAACACTGTCTTCCTATTGGTATTCCAATTATGGTTATACTCCAAAGGATTCCGGCTAAAGTCCAACTAAGTCCTTGCCAAAAACCACCAAAAATAAACCATAATAAATTTCCTAAACATCCCATATTATCCCTTCCTAATAATTAGTTATAAATTTTATATTCCTAATTATATTATAAGGGTTTATTTTATGATTTTGTTACTACAAATATTACAATTAATCTACATTTTAATATTTATTACTTTTATAGGTATTAATAGCAAATTCTATAAAGTTTTCACCATTTTTATATGAGGGCACCACTCATCATAATAAATATCTCCAATTTCCTTAAAACCACATTTCTTATAGAAATTTTCCACTTCTTTTTGTGCCGATAGTTTTATTTTATTTCCTCCCAGTTTCATTACCTTTTCTTCTAATATTTTTATGATTTCTTTTCCTACTCCATATTTCCTATACTCTTTTAAAACTGCTACTCGTCCTATAAAATATTCATTTTGATTTTCTAAATCTTCATAAAGCCTAGCAGTAGC